>JBDTPE010000492.1:0-2784 GCA_039932875.1 Betaproteobacteria bacterium
TCTGGGGTCAACTTTTTCCGGCATCGTCGCCAGGAGCCGAGCGTCATAGCCCTGAAGTTCAAGGCGTTGAAAAAACGACAAAATGCCATGGCGGTCGAGCGCTATGTAATAAAACACGAACAACAGCACGATACCAACACCAAGGCCAGCGCGGATGAGAGCGTTGATGGATGAGAAATACTTGGTCCAGAGTGCTTTTAGTTTTTCCATGGGATGTGACCGCTTCTCTAGTTTTTTGTGCGGAACGAACATTGACAAGCCGTGCGAGACTTCAACTAACGCGAAGCAAGTTTGGCAGCTTTCGTATTTTGGGTCGGCTTGCTGCTGACAAAGTTTACCCCAAAGCATTCCGCTCGGTGTGCGGGCTATTGATGCTGGACTGGAGAATTTCGCTGGAAATGGTTTTCGAAAGTCTAGCGCTGGCGGGCGACCCATGACAAAAACACACCAAGAGCCGCACCAATGCTTGACTTTGGCGATTCCGTAGGAGCGGTTACATTTCGGCGCTCAACGCAAGTTGCGTTCCGACGCCAATCCGGCTAAAAAGACATGCGCTGGTCGAATCGACCTAGTCAGCAATACGACAGTTAAACGTAAAGGGAAAACTGCAATGACGATCAATCTTGTTTCAGTGCGTGGCTTACTGGCGGCCACGCTGGTTTTTTGTGGTGTGCAGGCAGGCGCACAAACGCTGCTGATTCGCCAACCAAGCGTGTCGCGCGATCACATCGCGTTTGTGTATGCGGGCGACATCTGGCTGGCTGATCGCGCAGGCAAGAATCCAACCCGGCTCACGTCACATCCCGCCGATGAATTCGCGCCATACTTTTCGCCTGACGGTAAATGGATTGCCTACTCGGCCAAATACGATAACAATACCGATGTCTACATCATCCCCATCAGCGGCGGGCAACCGAAGCGCCTCACCTGGCATTCGAGTGCGGACACGGTGAACGGCTGGAGTGTCGATGGCAAGCGCGTGCTGTTTGCGTCGCCGCGCGAAATCGGCAATAGTCGCAGCAATCAGTTGTATGAGGTTTCTATCGACGGCGGCTTCGAGAAAAAGGTGATGGAAGCATTGGCCTTTGTAGGAAGCTGGTCCAGCGATGGGCGCCGACTTGCCTATCAGCCATATCGTGCGGCTTATTTTGGAGCTAGTGGCTGGCGGCAGCATCGCGGTGGTAGTACGCCACCAGTCTGGATCATCGATCCCGCGACCAATACCCTGGAGAAAATTCCCCATGTCAATGCCTCCGACACCAATCCGATTTGGGTCGGAAATGATGTCGTTTTCATTTCAGATCGCAACGATGGCGCCGCCAATCTCTTTACCTACAGCAGCAAGACCAAAGAGGTACGGCAGCTCACCAAAGAAACGCAGTGGGATGTGCGTAATGCGAGCGCCTTTGAGAATACAGTCGTGTACGAAGTCGGTGGCAGACTGAAGGAGCTGGACGTCGCCACCGGCAAAATCCGCGAGCTTCCGATCACGCTTGCTGCGCAAGCGATTCAGGCACGCACGCAATGGAAAGACGCCAGCGGCGCCATGACTTCGGCCAGACTTTCAGCGACTGGCAAACGTGTCGTCGTCAGCGCGCGCGGCGATGTCTTTACCGTTCCCGTCAAGGACGGCTCAGTGCGCAACCTCACACAGACTTCTGGCATCCGCGAAAAGGACGGTTTATGGAGCGCTGACGGCAAGCGTGTTGCGTATATTTCCGATGCCGGCATGCACCACACGTTGGTGCTGCGCGATCAGGCGGGTCTGGAGAAATCGCAGTCGTACGAACTAGGCAAGACTGGCTACTTCACACTATTGGCCTGGGCGCCGGGCGGACAGACCATCGTCTATCAGGACAACCACCTCAACCTTTACTCGATTAGCCTGGATAAAGGCGGCATCAAGCTGATCGACAACCGCAAGCGGCGTGGTGATTTCGATATCGCGATCTCGCAGGATGGCCGCTGGCTGGCTTATACGGTGGCAGGGGCAAACTACTTTAACCAGATCAAGATCTACGATTTCAACACGGGGAAAAGTGTGGCCGTGACCGACGGGCTGAGCCATGCCGACAATCCAGCGTTCGGCGGTACGGATTATCTTTATTTCACGGCGTCAATCAATTCCGGCCCATCACAAGTCGGCCTCGATATGTCCACGCAGGAACGGCCATTGCGCAACGGCATCTACGCGATGGTGCTTGCCGCCGACGGCAAATCGCCCATCGCGCCCAAGCGTGGCGACGAGGAAGACAAGAAGGACGCTTCGAAAGATGGCGCCAAGGACGGCGCGAAAGATGTACCGAAGGCTGAATCCGCAGCCAGGTCCGACGCCGATAAAGCGAAGGCCGAGAAAAAAGATCCCGACAAGCCAGACGCGCTGCCCAAGCCACCGAAGCCTGTTCGCATCGATTTTGATGGTTTGCAGCAACGCATCGTGGCATTACCGTTGGCAGAGCGTAACTATGACTCTCTGGCTGTGGCATCTGATGGCGCACTGTTTTATCTGGAGCGCGCACAACCTGGCGTTAGCCATGAGCCGCCTGATGCCGAATCGACCGGCAGCGGAGAGCTCTATCGCTTCAATTTCGAAGACCGCAAAGCCAAATCGCTCAAGCAACATGTGGCGAATTTCAGCGTCAGCGCAGACGGCAAAAAGCTGCTGTTGCAATACGCCAAAGGCAAACTCGACATCGCTGATGCCGCCGAAAAGCTCGACGCCAAGGCGCTGGATCTCAGCCAGCTAGGCATGACCATCAACCCGCCCGAAGAATGGCAGCAGAT
>JBDTPE010000493.1:0-2781 GCA_039932875.1 Betaproteobacteria bacterium
ATGGCGACGGGCAGAATGTTCGCGATTGGCTTTACGTCACCGATCATTGCGCAGCCATTCGCCTGGTGCTCGAACAGGGCCGCGTCGGCGAGACCTACAACGTTGGTGGCCGCAACGAACGTACCAACCTTGACGTCGTCAATGTCGTCTGCAACCTGCTCGATGAGCTAAAGCCTCGACCAGACGGAAAGTCGTATTCAACACAGATTGCGTTCGTCAAAGACCGTCCGGGACATGACCAGCGCTATGCGATCGATGCAACCAAGCTTGAAACTGAACTCGGATGGCGGGCTGCCGAGAATTTTGAAAGTGGCATCCGGAAGACCGTGAAATGGTACCTGGATAATCAGGATTGGGTCCAATCCGTCACCAGCGGCGAATATCTCAAATGGGTCGACACTCACTACGCCGGCAACCAGGAAGCAGCAGAATGAACAGGAAGGGAATCATCCTTGCCGGCGGGTCCGGCACCCGGCTCTATCCGGTTACGCAGGTCATCTCCAAGCAGCTCCTGCCCATTTACGACAAGCCGATGGTTTACTACCCGCTAACCACCCTGATGCTGGCGGGAATTCGCGAGATTCTCATCATTTCCACCCCGCACGACACGCCGCTGTTTCGGGAGTTATTGGGCGATGGCTCGAAGTGGGGGTTGTCGCTGTCCTACGAAGTGCAGCCTTCACCGGATGGGCTGGCGCAGGCGTTCCTGATCGGCAAACGCTTTCTGGCAGGCGCCCCTTCAACATTGATCCTGGGCGACAATATTTTTTACGGTCACGACCTATCGCAACTGCTGCAACGCGCCAACGCCCAGACCAGCGGCGCTACCGTATTCGCCTATCCTGTGAACGACCCCGAGCGCTATGGTGTGGCCGAGTTTGACGCGGCGGGAAAGGTGATTTCGCTGGAGGAAAAGCCCGCAGACCCCAAGTCGCGATATGCTGTCACCGGCATCTATTTTTATGACCAGCAAGTCTGCGAACTGGCGGCCGCGTTAAAGCCGTCCAAACGCGGAGAGCTTGAAATCACCGACTTGAACCGCCTGTACCTCGACCGTCAACAGTTACAGTGCGAAGTGATGGGTCGCGGAATGGCCTGGCTGGATACCGGTACACACGAATCGCTGCTGGAAGCTTCGCAATACATCGAAACCATCGAACGTCGTCAGGGACTCAAGATCGCCTGTCCGGAAGAAATTGCCTACCGCCAGGGTTGGGTGAGCGCGGACAAAATCAGGGAACTCGCGCAACCGATGGCCAAAAACGGCTACGGCCAATATCTCTTGAAGATGCTCACCGAACAGTTGTTCTAAGTCGTAGAATGCCATTCGGCGCGGTCTGCAGGCAGAAGATGTCTCAAACGCCGCGCCGAGGCTAGTGTTTCACAAAAAGTAAACAAATCATGAATGTCATCCCTACTGCCATTGCCGACGTCAAAATTATCGAACCCAAGGTATTTGGTGACGAGCGCGGCTTCTTTTACGAGAGCTTCAACGCCCGCGCATTCCGCGAACACGTCGGCATCGAGCAGGACTTTGTGCAGGATAACCATTCCAGATCGGTCAAGGGTGTTTTACGCGGACTGCACTATCAAATCGAACAAGCCCAAGGCAAACTGGTGAGGACCGTCGTCGGCGAAGTGTTCGATGTCGTCGTCGACATTCGCCGGAGTTCATCCACCTTTGGCCAACATGTTGCGGTCGTTCTTTCAGCGCAGAACAAACGCATGCTATGGGTGCCAGTCGGTTTCGCCCACGGCTTTCTGGTTACATCCGATGTCGCCGAATTTGTTTATAAGACTACCGACTACTACGCGCCACAACATGAACGTAGTTTGCTGTGGAACGATCCGGAGCTTCACATTGAATGGCCGTTGGCAGGGATCGTGCCGCAGTTGAAGAAAGCGGATGCCGAAGGGCGACCGCTTGCCGCGGCGGAAGTATTTGCCTGATGGTAGTAGAGCCCCCGCGCATCCTCATCATCGGGCAAAACGGGCAGCTTGGCTGGCAACTGCAACAGTCCTTTGCTGATAGGGGTGAAGTGTTTGCCGTTGATCGCGGCTCGCTTAATCTTGCAGATCAAGATGCAATACGTCGCTGCTGCCAATCCGTAAAACCTGCCCTGATCATCAATGCCGGTGCTTATACGGCGGTGGATCGGGCGGAACAAGAGCCGGAATTGGCCATGCAGGTGAACGGCGTGGCGCCGAGGGTGTTTGCTGAGGAAGCCAATCGCCTCGGGGCGAGCCTTATTCACTACTCCACGGACTACGTATTTTCGGGAAACGCGAGCGAACCGTACCTGGAAGATGACGAACCGGCACCGCAGAGTGTTTATGGCAAGACCAAGCTGGTAGGTGAGCAAGCCGTGACGAGTGTAGCTGACCGGTTTTTGGTCTTTCGCACAAGCTGGGTTTACGCGGACAGGCGGCAAAACTTCTTGCTCACGATGTTGCGCCTTGCCAAAGAGCGCGAAGAATTGCGCGTCGTTTCCGATCAAATGGGTTCACCAACCTGGGTAAAAACGCTCGCCGACTTCACGCTCGCCGCCGTTGATCATCAAGCGCGATTGTCCCTCGACAACGGCATTTATCATGTTTCCGCCAATGGCAGTACCTCGTGGCACGGCTTTGCAGAGGCGATCTTCAACGCGATCGCGGATCGGCAACGATTGGCGAAACGGGTGACGCCAATCTCTACTGATGAATTCCCGACGCCAGCACGTAGACCGGCGTTTTCAGTGCTTTCCAATCGCAAGATTGAATTAGCCACCGGAATGCGTG
>JBDTPE010000494.1:0-2779 GCA_039932875.1 Betaproteobacteria bacterium
GCACCTTCAAACGCCGGTGTCGGCAGGCGCGGAATTTCGCGCTTGAGCAGCTTTTCTACCCGCGACAAAAACTCGATTTCTTCCGGGCTCACCAGCGAAATGGCTTCACCGGGTGTACCGGCGCGACCGGTACGGCCGATGCGATGTACGTAATCTTCCGGCGTGTGCGGCAATTCGTAATTGATGACGAAGGGCAGCGAATCTATATCGAGGCCACGAGCCGCGATGTCGGTGGCGACCAGAATCGCCGACTTGCCCTGTTTGAACTCGTCCAGCGCCTGAGTACGCTCGGCCTGGCTGCGGTCACTGTGAATGGCGGTGGCGGGTAGCCCGTCTTTTTGCAACTGGCGCGCCACGCGATCAGCATCACGTTTCATGCGGGTGAAAATCAATACCTGCTTCATGTCGCGCGAACGCACCAGATGTGCCAGCAATGCCGCCTTTTTCGCGCCGGGCACTTCATAGACCTGATGCGTCACCAATTCGGCCGGCGCATTGCGGCGGGCAACCTCGATCATCGTCGGGTTGCGCATGAACTGCTCAGCCAGCTTCTTGATTTCGTTGGAGAAAGTGGCGGAAAACAACAAATTCTGGCGAACCGGCGGCAGTACGGCGAGGATTCGTTCAATATCAGGCATGAAGCCCATATCGAGCATACGATCCGCTTCATCGAGCACCAGAATACTGACCTGGGAAAGATTGATGCTCTTTTGCATCAAATGATCGAGCAGCCTGCCGGGCGTCGCGACGACAATTTCCACACCAGTATGCAGCGCCTTGATCTGCGGCTTGATGTCGATACCGCCATAGACAACGGCAGCGCGTAGCGGCAGGTATTTGCTATAAGTGCGGACGGATTCTTCGACCTGCGCGGCGAGCTCGCGCGTCGGCACCAACACCAGTGCTCGCACCGGATGGCGCGCAGGTGAAGAGCTGGAACTGGCATGCGGCGCCAACAATTGCAGCAGGGGCAACGTAAAGCTGGCTGTTTTGCCGGTACCAGTCTGGGCGCAACCCATGATGTCCCGGCCTTCCAATACTGCCGGAATCGCTTTTGCCTGGATGGGGGTGGGCTCGGTGTAGCCCTGCGCTTCAACGGCGCGGAGTAATTCGGGGATGAGATTCAGTGACGCGAAGGACATTCAAACAACCTGACTAAGAATTGCCCTTTGGATATTGCAGTGGCGCAGTTGAAAATCGCGACCGGCGACAACGGAAAGCCGAAAGAGCGAGGGAGCAGACACGAAAAACCGTTTCTGGACAAGAACCTGCGCCTATTGTACCGGCAGCGCGCTTTTGACGCGAGTCTGGGCGTAGACACTCGTTCTGCGCGGAGTCGGTACTTTGTCAACAATTGTTTCATTCAGGCATTTTGTGAACTGCGTCACAGAATTGCACGTGGCTGCGGACCAAGATGATGCCATTGTGACGAAGGCAACTGACCGCAGTCGGCACAACAAAAAACTAGGCGCACTCCTAGGACCACTGGCTTGGGACTATGTCTCCCAAGAGGAAAGTCAAGATCGAACCGAAGTGGGCAATGTCCACTCCTCGATGCCAGAAACGTAAACGGGCACCAATTGGTGCCCTTTTTTTCGCGCTGCATGCGCCCGGGCGGGCGAAGCACTACACTCGCCATATGCTAGATACCAACGCTAGGAAATACGTACAACCGATTCTGGATGTGGTGGCAGGCACTTGCCTGCGGCTTGGAATTAGCGCCAATGCGTTGACCACCGTGGGTATGCTCGTCGGCGTGGCCGCAGCGGCGCTAGTCTGGGGCAATTACGTCATTGCAGGCGCGGCGGCACTCTGGCTCTCAGGACTCATCGATGCCGCCGACGGCACGCTGGCGCGCATGACGAAACCGAGTCCACTTGGCGCCATTCTCGATATCACTTTCGACCGGGTTGTGGAAATCGCGGTCATTCTGGCGCTGGCATTCAACCACCCAGAGGCACGTCTCCTGCTCGTTCTACTGGCAGGTACTATTGCCATTGCCATGTCGCTTTTTCTGTCCATTGGTGCTGCGGTCGCAAACAAATCCGTCAAGTCATTCCACTACGCGCCGGGATTGGGAGAGCGTACCGAAGCATTCATTTGCCTGACGCTGATGATCCTGGACAGCGCGCGATTGGCGCTGTGGACCTGGGTCTTCATCGCCGTGATCGTATTCACGATGGCGCAACGGCTATATCACGCCTGGCGAGTTCTCTCCATAGAAGTTTAGCAAAACGCCTCAGGCTGCGAACGTCGCGCCGCCCGCAACTGTCTCCGCATTTCGATAGATCGCACCATTCTTGGTGGCCATGAATTTGTCGAAGGGAATTTCCTCTTGCTTGATGAAGCCTTGGCCCGGTAGGGCGCCGCCAGCCACCATTTCCACCACCGCGCACAGGCTTGCTGCCGTTGTCCATGAGATTGCTCTCCAGCTCTCACCTTCCAGCTGCATAGCTGGATAGGCACGCACGAACTCTTCACGTGAAAGCCGCCCATCTTTTTGCCCTTCAACGGCGGCGTGCACAAAAACCACGTCCTCAGCCACGGCGGGCAACGCATTGCGCAACAGCTTGTTGGCCAAATCCCGCTCATCACGCAGGTAAAGCTCATTCAACAGGAAACGCATCAGTTCGCAGTGACCGGGATAGCGCATCGTCTTGTAATTGAGCTCCTGCACGCGCCCCAGATAGGTTTCGCACATGGTGCCAAGGCCGCCCGACGTCGTAAACGATTCCAGTACCAGACCATTGACGAGAATCATCTCCAGCCCTTCCAGCGC
>JBDTPE010000495.1:0-2769 GCA_039932875.1 Betaproteobacteria bacterium
TTCCCGGAAGCATTGCGCCATCGCTTCTGCGGCGTGCATTTTTTCAATCCGCCGCGCTACATGAAACTGGTCGAGTTGATTCCTACGCCAGATACCGAGACCACGATCCTCGATCAACTCGAAACCTTCTTGACGACAACGGTCGGCAAGGGCGTCATCCGCGCCAACGACACGCCGAACTTCGTCGCCAACCGCATCGGTGTATTTTCCATCGCTGCCACCATGCACCACACCATGCAATTCAAACTCGGCTTTGATGAAGTCGATGCACTCACCGGGCCGGCTATCGGTCGCGCCAAGAGCGCCACCTATCGCACGGCCGATGTGGTTGGCCTCGATACGCTGGCGCACACCTTCAAAACGATGGATGACAATCTGCCCAACGACCCCTGGCACAAGTTTTATGCCGTGCCGACTTTCCTGAAGGCGCTGATCGACAAGGGCGCGTTGGGGCAGAAAACCAAGGCAGGCTTCTTCACCAAGAAGGGCAAAGATATTCTGGTCGTAGATCTCGCCAAGCAGGATTACCGCGCATCCAACGCCAAAGTGGCCGACGACGTCATGGCGATATTGAAAATCAGAAATCCGACCGAGCAATTTGCCGCGTTGCGTGCAAGCGCAAACCCGCAAGCGCAATTCCTGTGGGCAATCTATCGTGATGTGTTTCATTACATCGCCGTGCATCTCGGCGATGTCGCAAGCTCTGCGCGCGATATCGATTTCGCCATTCGCTGGGGCTTCGGCTGGAAGATGGGCCCGTTTGAGACCTGGCAGGCCGCCGGTTGGGAGCAGATCGCAAAGTGGATTAGTGAGGACATCGCCGCCGGAAAAACCATGGCGAACGCGCCGCTGCCGGCTTGGGTGACGGATGGCCGCAAGGGAGTGCACTCCAACGATGGCTCGCTTTCCGGCAAGACCGGCAAGATGGTCGCCCGCTCGACGCTGCCGGTTTATCAACGCCAGTTGTACCCAGAATTGTTGCTCGGTGAAAAAGCCGAGAAGGGCACAACCATTTTCGAAACCGATGCCGTGCGCATGTGGACCACCAAGGGCCACGACGATGTCGCCATCGTATCGTTCAAAACCAAGATGCACACGCTGGGTAGCGATGTGCTTGAAGGATTGAACAAGGCCATCGACGAGGCCGAAGCCAACTACAAGGCACTCGTCATCTGGCAAACCGAGCCGCCGTATGCGGCTGGTGCCAATCTGGTGAAGGCGCTGGAGGCATTGAAGGCTGGCCAATTCGCAGAGTTCGAAGCCATGGTCGCACTGTTTCAGGCGACATCGCAACGCATCAAGTACAGCATGATTCCCGTCGTGTCGGCAGTGGATGGTTTGGCGCTAGGCGGTGGATGCGAGTTCCAGATGCATTCGGACCGCGTCGTCGCCTCGCTGGAAAGCTACATCGGTCTGGTCGAAGTCGGTGTGGGCCTGCTGCCTGCTGGTGGTGGCCTGAAAGAAATGGCTTTGCGCGCCGCACTTGCAGCCAATGGCGGCGATCTCATGCCGTTCATCCAGAAATCATTCAAGTTGGCTGCCATGGCGGAGGTATCAAAGAGTGCACAGGAAGCCAAAGAAATGGGCCATCTGCGCTGGCGCGACACCATCATCTTTAATGCCAACGAACTGCTGTTCGTGGCATTGGAAACGGCGCGAGCAATGGCCAATTCCAGCTATCGCCCGCCGCTAGCGCCTACAGCATTCCCGGTAGCCGGCAACACCGGTATCGCCACGTTGAAAATGATGCTCATCAACATGAAAGAGGGCGGCTTCATTTCCGAGCACGACTACGAAATCAGCTCGCGCATCGCGGCGTGTTTGTGCGGCGGTGAGGTCGAGCCAGGGTCGATGGTCAACGAAGACTGGATGTTGGCGTTGGAGCGGAAGCATTTTTGCGAACTGGCGAAAATGGAAAAGACCCAGGCACGCATTGAATTCATGTTGAAAAACGGTAAACCACTGCGCAACTAAGCGCGGATGATTGGAGAATCAAAATGACCAAACAAGTTCAAGAAGCCTACATCGTCGCCGCCGTCCGCACGCCTGTCGGCAAGGCACCGCGCGGCATGTTCAAAAACGTTCGTCCTGATGACATGCTTGCGCATGTTCTTAGAGGCGTTATCAGCCACGTGCCTGGCCTCGATCCGCACGATATCGGCGACGTGGTCGTTGGCTGCGCCATGCCGGAAGGTGAGCAGGGCATGAATGTCGCGCGTATCGGCGTATTGCTCGCGGGCTTGCCCGATAGCGTGCCGGCGGTGACCATCAATCGCTTCTGTTCATCCGGTGTGCAGGCCATCAGCATGGCAGCGGATCGCATTCGCACCGGTGACGACGATGTCGTGATCGCGGCGGGAACGGAAAGCATGTCGATGGTGCCGATGATGGGCAACAAGATCGCGCTCAATCAAAATGTGTTTCACAACAACGAACACATCGCAATCGCCTACGGTATGGGCATCACCGCCGAGAACGTCGCCAAACAATGGAAAGTGTCGCGCGAAGAGCAGGATGCCTTTGCGGTGGCCTCGCACCAGAAGGCTGCACGTGCCATCGCTGCCGGTGGTTTCAGGGATGAAATTCTCGCTTACGAAATCGACACCGCGTCGCCAGACCTGCTAAGTGGCACGATCAAACACAAGAAAAGAATGGCCGATACCGATGAGGGCCCGCGTGCGGATTCCTCGATGGAATCGTTGGCGAAATTGCGTACCGTGTTTGCTGCGCGTGGCAGCGTGACAGCGGGCAACTCTTCGCAGATGTCCG
>JBDTPE010000496.1:0-2766 GCA_039932875.1 Betaproteobacteria bacterium
CGGGCATTGATCCCGTGATTCTGACGCTGACACCTGCCATCAACGCCGCGTTCTCGCTTAGCTCAATGTTGATCGGCGTGCCAAAAGAAATCAAGAACCACGAATACCGTGTCGGACTGACGCCCTCGTCCGTCCGCGAACTCACTTCGCACGGCCACACGGTTTTGGTCGAACACAATGCCGGCGCAGGCATCGGCGCTACCGATAGCGCCTATGTAAAAGCTGGCGCAACCATAGCCGCCACGGCGGCGGAGGTATTTGCACGCGCCGATATGATCGTTAAGGTAAAGGAGCCGCAGGCGACGGAACGCGCCATGCTGAGGCGCGACCAAATATTGTTCACCTACCTGCACCTGGCGCCGGATCCGGATCAGTGTAGAGATCTCGTTAAGAGCGGCGCAGTTTGCATCGCCTACGAAACCGTCACGCAGCCCGGCGGTGGCCTGCCCCTGCTTGCACCGATGTCGGAAGTCGCCGGCCGCATGTCCATACAGGCCGGTGCCTATTGCCTAGAGCGCGCCCATGGCGGCATGGGCGTATTGCTTGGCGGTGTTGCCGGTGTTCCACCCGCGCAGATCCTCATTCTCGGTGCGGGCGTGGTTGGCACCAACGCGGCGCAGACGGCAGTCGGCACCGGCGCGCAGGTGGTGGTCATGGATCGCAACGTGGCCGCATTACGCCGCATTGACCGTTTGCTCGGCGCGCGCGCAATGACCATCTTTTCCAATCGGGATAACGTGGAGGCACAGGTGCTGTCAGCCGACCTCGTCATTGGCGGCGTATTGATTCCGGGTGCTGCGGCACCAAAACTTGTCACCCGCGACATGGTACGCGCGATGAAACCCGGCTCGGTCATTGTCGACGTCGCTATCGATCAAGGCGGCTGCTGTGAAACGGCGCACGCCACCACGCACGCAGACCCTACTTACGTCGTCGACGAGGTAGTGCATTACTGCGTGGCGAATATGCCGGGTGGCGTGCCGCGTACGTCGACCTATGCGCTCAATAACGCAACCCTGCCATTCGTGCTGCAACTCGCCGAGCTTGGCTGGAAACAAGCGCTGGAAAAGAATGTACATCTGCGCAATGGCTTGAATGTCTGTCGCGGCCACGTGACCTACCGCGAAGTCGCGGATGCACTGGGGTTGGCGTACCAAGCGCCCGAGACAGCGATTGCCGCTTGACGCCATTGCAATTACCACGCAGCTTTGGCACCGGCCCCCGTGACGCGTAGACGCACTGGCCGAGGGGTGCCGCTTTGACACTCGCGCTCACCCTGCCTGTCACGCTGATGGTACTGTTTGGCGCCTTGCTGCACGCGTCGTGGAACGCACTCGTCAAATCATCGAGCGATAAATCACTCGATACCGCGCTCATCCACGTGCTGGGCGGCGCGGTCGCAGTGCCGCTGGTGTTGTTGGCAGGGCTGCCACCGGCGGCATCGTTCCCCTATCTCGGCGTATCGATCATCATTCATATCGGCTATTACATTGCACTTGCTGGCGCCTATCGTCACGGCGATCTGGGCATGGCCTATCCGATCATGCGCGGCACCGCACCGTTGTTGGTTGCGATTTTCAGCGGGTTTGTCATCGGAGAATATCTGTCAGCAGCGGCCTGGCTTGGCATCGCTGGCATCAGTGTCGGCGTGCTATTGCTGGGATGGTCGCGTGGCATGTTAGCGGACCACGCACACCGCACCGCGCTAACATTCGCGCTTAGCAATGCTGTCATCATCGCGATCTATACGATAGTGGACGGTCTCGGCGTGCGCGCCGCTGTGCATCAAGGCGGCAGTGCGCTGCAATATGTGGCGACGCTATTTCTGTTCGACGGATTTCCCTACTTCATGTTTGTCATGTGGCAGCGGAAAGCACAGCAGCGCGTCGATGCCTGGGCCTATATGCGGAAGCGCTGGCCACTGGCGCTCATGGGTACACTTGCCTCATTGGGCTCCTACGGGATCGCGCTCTGGGCGATGACACAGGCGCCAGTGGCGACCGTAGCGGCATTACGCGAGGTGTCGGTTTTGTTCGCGGCGCTGCTGGGAACCCTGTTGCTCAAAGAGGTTTTCGGACTTAGACGCGCTGTCGGCACATTGCTGATTCTAGGTGGCGTTGCCGCATTGCGGCTGGCCTGATCAATCACGGAGGAACGACACAATGGTCACGACGACACTCCCCAAGCAAGCAGAGATCGTCATCATCGGTGGCGGCATCGCCGGTTGCTCAACTGCCTATCACCTTGCCCTGATGGGAAAAAAGGATGTACTGCTTTTAGAGCAAGGAACGCTTACTTGCGGTACTACCTGGCATGCAGCTGGACTGGTCGGACAGATGCGGCCAAACCGGAACATGACGCGCATGAGCAAATACGGTATCGAGCTGTATTCCACGCTCGAAGCTGAAACGGGATTGGCCACGGGCTGGAAGCAGTGCGGCAGCGTCAATGTCGCCAAGACGCCAGAGCGCATGCAGGTCTATCGCAAGCAGGCCGCGATGGCGCGGAGCTTTGGCGTGGATGTGGACATCATCAGTGCACAACGTGCCGGTGAGCTTTATCCGATCATGCGTACCGAGGATCTGCAGGGCGCGTTGTGGATTCCGGGTGACGGCAAAGCCAATCCCGCTGACCTCACCATGTCGCTGGCCAAAGGGGCGCGCAATCGTGGCGTGAAGATGATCGAGAATATTGAGGTCACTGGCATACTTGCCGAGAACGGTCGTGTTGCTGGCGTGCGCACGGCTCTTGGCGACGTCAAGTGCG
>JBDTPE010000497.1:0-2761 GCA_039932875.1 Betaproteobacteria bacterium
TTGGCGCCGATCACCAGATCGATGCCTGCGGCGTCACGCTCCATTCTGTCGTCCAACTGCGAAAGCGTCAGTGCCAGTGCGATGATGGTGCCCACGCCCAAGCCAAGCAACAGGACATTGAGCAAGGTGGCGAGTGGCTTTTCGCGCAGATAGGCAAATGCGAGGGCCAACGCCGTGGACAAAGTGTTCACGGCTGTGCCACCAGCGGTACCACATGAGCAAAGCGCACCTTGATGCGCTGGTCGTGTGTGGCAACGATTAGCGTGGCCCCGCACGCAACGGATTGTTCGAACAGCAGGTCGAGTGCCGCGATGCAATTGGCATCGTCAAGCGCGGAGGTGGGCTCGTCGGCCAGAATCAGAACCGGTCGATTGACGACCGCCCTGGCGATCGCCACACGTTGCGCTTCGCCCTGCGAAAGCTCACGCGGATAGCAGTTAAGCTTGCCTGAGATACCGAGCGCTTCTACTGCCCTCGATATTCGTTCTTCGTCGGCAACGCCAGCAAGCGATTGTGCCAATCGCAAATTCTTGTGAATGGTCAGCGCTGAAATCAGGTGCAGCCGCTGCATGACGACGCCAATGTGTAGACCGCGAAAACGATCACGATCACTGACACCGAGTGTTTCCAGCGCGGTACCGTTGATGTTCACCTGACCAAAGAGCGGCGCGGCGATGCCAGCCAACACATCCAACAATGTGGTTTTGCCGCAACCCGACGGCCCCAGCAGCAAGGTATGTTCGCCTTTTGCAATTTGCAGAGTAGGCAGCGAAACGACGACTCTGGAACCGTAGCCCGCTTTGAGGCCTCGGATGTCGACAACCATCTATTTAATTTCTATGACCGACTTCTCGGCATCCGCCACACAATAGGCAAGGCCCTCGACAAAGATTCGCTTGGGCAAATTGCGCCCGATAAATACCATCTTCGATTCGCGCACCTCATCCTTCTGCCATGGCTTGCCGGGACTGCCTCCCATGGTCATGTGCACACCCTGAAAAATCATTCGATTTGCCTGGCCTTCGATATTTAGCACACCCTTGTAGCGAAGCATGTCGTTACCGTAACTCTGGATAAGCAAGGACAGGAAGGCCTCGATCTTCTCCATATCCATCGCTCGCGCGGAAGTGAAGACAAACGATTGAATATCGTCATCGTGATGGTGATGGTCTTCCTTGAGAAAATCAGGGTCGATGTCGAGTACTGAATTGAGATTGAATCCGCGAACATCGAGTAATTTCTTGATGTCAGTTTCGCCAAAGTTCACGCGCTCGTAGGTGGCACGCGGATTCATGCGCTTCATTCGACTGATCAGCTTTTGCGTTTCCTCCTCGGCGGCGAGATCGCTTTTGGAAATCAGGATGCGGTCGGCAAAGCCGATCTGCTCACGCGCCTGCTCGTTGCTGTCGAGTTGCTGCTGGGCATGTTTGGCATCCACCACCGTCACAATGGCGTCGAGCACATATTGGTTGTGAATGTCATCGTCCATGAAAAATGTCTGTGCCACCGGGCCTGGATCGGCCATGCCGGTGGTTTCGATAATGACGCGATCAAACTTGAGCTTGCCGGTTTTTTTCTTTTCCGCTAACTCACCGAGTATGCGCACCAGATCGCCGCGCACTGTGCAACAGATGCAGCCATTGTTCATCTCGATGATCTGCTCCTCCTTGTTTTGCACGAGGATTTCGTTGTCGATGCCCGCTTCGCCGAATTCGTTTTCGATGACAGCAATTTTTTCACCGTGTCGCTCGGTCAGAATGCGATTGAGCAGCGTTGTTTTGCCAGCGCCCAGAAAGCCGGTGAGGATGGTGGTGGGGATGGGTTCAGATTTGGTTTTCATGCTCTTGATGATTTGTAGTTCAGTTTGAATTCAAGCGGGTGTGGTGTCGGCGATGAAACTATCCAGCGTTTGGCGCACGAATGCTTCTGGCAGATCGCGCGTGATGAACACCAGCCGGGTGCTGCGGTCTTCGTCAGGCCATGCCGCCAAAGTCGCCACCGGGTAGATGGTGTGTTGCACAGCATGGATTACACGGGGGAGTTTTTCACCCACAACGTTGACAACGCCTTTGATGCGTAGCAAATTTTCGCCGCGATAGGTTGTTAGCATTTCCAGCGCATCAACCAAAGACTGCCAGACTACCGGTTCATCTATCGTGACGACAAATGAGCGGATTCGTTCGTCGTGGCGTGGCGTTTTCGCGACAGGCGGCGACAGATAAGTGGGCTTTGTCGCCAGCGGTCTGTAAGCCTCGGCTCGCAGCCAGCGCTGGACATCGGGGGCCTTGCGCGCTGGCTGATAAAGACCGGTATCAAACAGATGCGCAGGTGCAATTTCGCCAGCGACGGCCTCAAATACATCGGCACCGGGATTCAACTCCAGCAAACGTGCGCGCAGTCGGGCAACGCTTTGCGGCGGCGTCGTATCGGTCTTGGTCAGCACGATGCGGTCCGCGACCGCGACTTGTTTCACGGATTCAAAATGGTCATTCAACTGCTGCTCGCCGTGAGCGGCATCTACGGTAGTGACGATGCCTGAAAAGGAATAGCGCGCAGCGACAAGTGGCATTTCAATGAGTGTGTGCATGATCGGCGCCGGATCAGCCAGACCGGTGGTTTCGATGACAACCCGCTTGAAGTCAGGCACCTCGCCGTTGGCGCGTTTGAAATACAGATCGCGCAGTGCCTGCACCATATCGCCCGCCACCGAGCAGCAGATACAGCCGTTGGACATCACCATGATGTTTTCGCTGGCTTCGCG
>JBDTPE010000498.1:0-2761 GCA_039932875.1 Betaproteobacteria bacterium
TATCTGTCGGTTTGACAAATGCGCTGTTAGCTTTTATAGTCAAATTGCGTATTAGAATTAGTCCAGCCTGTTAGATTTATCCCTCTTGCCAACTATTCAACTGTTACCTCCAGATGCGCTGGTCTGAAACACGGTAATTGTATTAATATATTGATTACAAAGGAGATTTTTATGCAACTCAAAGGCTCCAAAACGCACGGCAATCTAAAAGCCGCATTCGCAGGCGAATCGCAAGCCAATCGCCGTTATCTTTACTTTGCAGCGAAAGCCGACGTGGAAGGTCAGAACGATGTAGCTGCGGTATTCCGCTCCACGGCGGAAGGCGAAACCGGCCACGCACACGGCCATCTGGAGCATATGGAGGCCTGTGGCGACCCGGCAACGGATTTGCCGATCGGTAGCACGCGCAACAATCTTAAAGCTGCCGTGGCCGGTGAGACGCACGAATATACCGATATGTATCCCGGCATGTCGAAAACCGCCCGCGATGAAGGCTTTGGTGAAATCGCAGACTGGTTCGAGACGCTCGCCAAGGCCGAACGCTCGCACGCCAACCGCTTCCAGAAAGCGCTGGACGCACTGGCTGACTGATTTCGACTGTAAGACGTGAGGAGTGAGGAGCGAGGCGCTGGCCTTGCCCACACTCTTTTTTTTCGCCTCGCGCCTCACGCCTCACGTGTCACAACAACATGGCCGTTAACATAAAAGAAGGCAGCCTGCAGGCGCCCACCCGGCACCCGCTCGACTGGAGATCCAACGATTTTTATGAGGAAGTCTCGCTCAATAAAGAGCTGGAACGTGTGTTCGATATTTGCCATGGTTGCCGCCGCTGCGTGAGTCTGTGTACGGCATTTCCAACGCTATTTGATCTGGTCGACAACAGTTCGACGTTGGAAGTCGATGGCGTGGCAAAGGCTGATTTCGGCAAGGTCGTCGATCAGTGCTATCTGTGTGACATGTGCTACATGACGAAATGTCCGTACGTGCCGCCGCACGAATGGAATGTGGATTTTCCGCACTTGATGCTGCGCGCCAAAGCAGTGAAGTTTCGCAAGGGTGAGACCGGCTTTCGCGACAAGATGCTGTCAAGCACGGATGCGCTGGGTAAACTGGCGTCGATCCCGGTGGTGGTAAAGGTGGTGAACGCCGCTAACAAAAATCGTGTTGCCCGCAGTCTGATGGACAGCGTACTGGGTATACACAAGGATCGCGTGCTGCCCGAGTACGATAGTGCGAAGTTTCGTGCCACGGCACGCGCGGACACCGGCTATGCAGTACGCGATGGCAAGGTTACGCCGGGAAAAGTCGTAATATATTCAACCTGTTACATTAATTACAACGAGCCGGGCATAGGCCACGATCTGCTCAAGATTCTGGCGCACAACGAAATTCCTGCAACGCTCGTTGAAAAGGAAGTGTGCTGCGGCATGCCCAAGCTGGAACTGGGCGATCTCGAAGCGGTGGCGCGCAACACGGCGATAAACATACCGGTGCTGGCGAGGTTCGCACGCGAAGGGTACGCAATACTCGCCGCAGTGCCGTCGTGCGCGCTGATGTTCAAGCAGGAACTGCCATTAATGTTTGCCGGTGATGCCGACGTGAAAGCGGTGGCCGAGGCGATGTACGATCCGTTCGAATATTTCGTATTGCGCCAGAAGGACGGCCTGCTGAAAACTGATTTCAAACAGCCGCTGGGTAGGGTGTCGTACCACATACCCTGTCATCTGCGCGTACAGAACATGGGGCAGAAAACGCGCGAGATGCTGGAAAAAATTCCCGAAACCACGGTGACCACCGTCGAACGCTGCGCCGGACACGACGGTACCTGGGGTGTGAAAAGCGAGTACTTTGATAATTCGATGAAGATCGGCCGCCCGGTGTTTCGGCAAATGGCCGATGCGCAGCCGGACTACATCAGCTCGGATTGCGCCATCGCCGGCCGCCACATTCAGCAGGGAATAAACAAGAGCGATGCCGGCAGCAAGGCCGAGAAGCAGCATCCGGTCAGTTTGTTGCGCATTGCCTACGGACTATAAGGTTTGGACATGCCGAAAATTACCCGTGACAGCCTGATGACGCTTGAAGCCTATGCCAAGGCGCGCAACGACTTTCGCGCCCGCGTGATGGCACACAAGAAGACGCGAACAGCGCATCTGGGCGGCAACGTTACGCTGATTTTCGAGGATGAGCTCACCATGCGTTACCAGGTGCAGGAAATGCTGCGCGTCGAGAAAATCTTTGAGGAAGCGGGCATACAGGAAGAGCTCGCGGCGTACAACCCGCTGATACCCGACGGCAGCAACTGGAAGGCGACGATGATGATCGAGTACCCCGATGTTGAGGAGCGGCAGCGCATGCTAACTAAACTGATCGGCATCGAAGACCGCGTGTGGGTACGCGTTGTGGGCTTCGCGCCGGTGTACGCGATTGCCGATGAAGACATGGATCGGTCGACCGATGAGAAAACGGCTTCGGTTCACTTCCTGCGTTTCGAACTGGGCGATAATATAAAGCAGGCTCTGAAAACCGGCGCGGCTTTGGCAACTGGCGTGGATCATCCAAATTATCGCGTGTCAGTCGATCCACTGGCGGAGCCTGAGCGTGGGGCATTGTTACAAGACTTAACATAAGTGATTGTTTTAATGAATAAATTAATAATAAAATGGATGGTGTTGGGTTGCGGTTGGTTGCTGATCCCCGTCGCTGCGGCCCAATGGAAGGACTGGGATTACGATCTCGATCAGGAAAAAAAGCCGTGGGA
>JBDTPE010000499.1:0-2758 GCA_039932875.1 Betaproteobacteria bacterium
ATTCTCGAAACCAATACCTTCAATTCCACCACCGTCTCGATGGCGGATTACCACATGCAGTCGCTGGCGTATGAGTTGAATTTCGAGGGGGCAAAATTAGCCCGCGAAGTGGCCGACGCGCAGACAGCGGCGACGCCAATTCAGCCACGCTTTGTCGCCGGTGTGCTGGGGCCGATGAATCGCACGCTGTCGCTTTCGCCGGACGTGAACGACCCCGGCTTTCGCGCGGTGAATTTCGATGAGGTCAAGGACGCCTACCGCGAGGCCGCGCGTGGCTTGATCGATGGCGGCGCCGACATTCTGCTGATTGAAACCATCTTCGACACACTCAACAGCAAGGCAGCCATCTTTGCTATCGAGGAAGAGTTTGATGCGCGCGGACTAAGTGCAGAGATGCGGCCACCGATCATGATCTCAGGCACCATCACCGATGCATCCGGCCGCACCCTTTCCGGACAAGTGGTGGAAGCCTTTTACAATTCCGTACGCCACGCCAATCCGATCTCCATCGGCTTCAACTGCGCGCTAGGCGCAAAAGAATTACGTCCGCATATCGAAGAGCTGGCGCGCATTGCCGATTGCCGCGTCTCCGCACACCCGAATGCCGGACTGCCCAATGCGATGGCCGAATACGACGAACTGCCTTCCGAAACGGCGGCGTTCATTCGCGAATGGGCCACCAGCGGCTGGCTCAATATCACCGGCGGCTGTTGCGGCACGACGCCGGGGCACATCAAGGCTATCGCTGAAATCGTGGCCCCGCTGGCACCACGGATCACGCCGGAAGTAGAAAGGCGCTTGCGTCTATCCGGACTGGAGCCGGTCAATATCGGCGACGACTCGTTGTTTGTGAATGTGGGTGAGCGCACCAACGTGACCGGTTCTCGCGCGTTCGCGAAGCTGATTCTCAACGGTGACTACGATGCCGCACTCGCCGTTGCCCGCCAGCAGGTCGTCAGCGGCGCGCAGGTGATCGACATCAACATGGACGAAGCGATGCTCGACTCGCAGGCGGCCATGACGAAATTCATGAACCTGATCGCCAGCGAACCGGATATTTCGCGCGTACCCATCATGATCGATAGCTCGAAGTGGAGCGTGATCGAGGCTGGACTGAAGTGCGTGCAAGGTAAAGCAATCGTCAATTCGATTTCGATGAAAGAGGGCATTCCCGAATTCATCAAGCACGCCAAACTTTGCCGCCGCTATGGTGCCGCCGCGATCATCATGGCGTTTGACGAGAAGGGGCAGGCGGACAGCTATGAACGCAAGATCGAAATCTGTGCGCGCTCATACAAAATCCTCACCGAAGAAGTCGGCTTTCCGCCTGAGGACATCATCTTCGACCCGAATATTTTTGCCGTTGCCACCGGTATCGAAGAGCATGCGAACTACGGCATGGACTTCATTCGCGCGACCGAATGGATACGCAAAAATCTGCCATTTGCCAAAGTAAGCGGTGGTGTTTCCAATGTTTCGTTCTCGTTCCGAGGCAACGACCCGGTGCGCGAAGCGATTCATACAGCGTTCTTGTATCACGCCGGCAAAGCGGGCATGACCATGGGTATCGTCAATGCCGGACAACTTGGTGTCTACGACGACATTCCCAAAGAGTTGCTGGAGTGTGTGGAAGACGTGCTGTTCAATCGCCGCAACGATGCGACTGAGCGGCTGGTTGATTTCGCGGAGCGATTCAAGGGTCAGAAGAAGGAACAGATCGAGGACCTAAGCTGGCGCAATCAGCCGGTCAATGCGCGTCTCACCCACGCGCTGGTGCGCGGCATCACCGAATACATCGTCGTCGATACCGAAGAGTCGCGCCTGCAAGTGAAAGCTGCTGGTGGCCGCCCCATCAACGTGATCGAAGGCCCGTTGATGGATGGTATGGGCGTCGTCGGTGATCTGTTCGGTGCGGGCAAGATGTTTCTGCCGCAAGTGGTGAAGTCGGCGCGGGTGATGAAGCAGGCGGTCGCGCATCTGATCCCGTTCATCGAGGAAGAAAAACGCCTGATGGGTTCGGAGAATTCGAAAGCCAAGGGCAAGGTGGTGATGGCCACCGTCAAGGGTGACGTGCACGACATTGGCAAGAACATCGTCGGCGTGGTGATGCAATGTAACAACTACGATGTGGTTGATCTGGGCGTGATGGTGTCGTGCGAGCGGATTCTCGATGCTGCTATCAAGGAAAAAGCAGACATCATCGGTCTCTCCGGATTGATTACGCCCTCACTCGAAGAGATGAGCCACGTGGCCAAGGAAATGGAACGTCTTGGCTTCAAGATTCCGTTGCTGATCGGCGGTGCCACCACGTCGCGCACCCATACCGCAGTCAAGATTGAGCCTTTCTATCATGGGCCAATCGTTTGGGTGCCTGATGCTTCACGTGCGGTGGGCGTGTGCAGCAATCTTTTGTCAGATGAACTTAAGGACAATTACGTCGCGGGCGTGCGCGCCGACTACGTGAAGGTGCGTGAGCAACACGCGAACAAGAAGGGCGTCAAGCTGGTTACGCTCGCTGCGGCACGAAACAACGCGGCGAACATAGACTGGTCAAACTACCAGCCGCCCGAGCCGACATTTATTGGCACCAAGGCGCTATCAAACTATCCGCTGGAAGAGCTGGTGCCGTTTATCGATTGGGGGCCGTTCTTTCAAACCTGGGACCTGTGGGGCACCTACCCGCAGATACTCGAAGACGCGACCGTCGGCGAGGCGGCACGCGAAGTGTTCGCCAATGCGCAAATCATGTTGAAGCAAC
>JBDTPE010000500.1:0-2755 GCA_039932875.1 Betaproteobacteria bacterium
AGGCAGTCAGGACTAAACGCGCCGCTGGCCGAGCAATTGCGTCCGCGCACGCTCGCTGAGGTGATTGGGCAGGAGCACCTCACTGGCGACGGTATGCCGCTCGCCATTGCATTCGCATCCGGCAAGCCACACTCGATGATCTTGTGGGGCCCGCCGGGCGTGGGCAAGACGACGATCGCACGCTTGATGGCGCATGCGTTCGAATCCGATTTCATTGCACTCTCTGCGGTGCTGTCCGGCGTGAAAGAAATTCGTGAGGCCATCGAGCGGGCGCGTGTGAATCGGGACAATCTTGATCGCCGCACGATTCTGTTCGTCGATGAAGTGCATCGCTTCAACAAGAGTCAGCAGGATGCGTTTCTGCCGCATGTAGAGTCCGGGCTGGTGACGTTCATCGGCGCGACGACCGAGAACCCGTCGTTTGAGCTGAACAACGCGTTACTGTCGCGTGCGTCGGTGTATGTGTTGAAGCCACTCGGCGACGAGGCGCTGAGCGCGTTGTTTGATCGCGCGGTGGAAGCGTCTTCACCGTTCGCTCTGCGCCCGTCGAGGGGCCCTTCGACAGGCGCAGGGCGAACGGAAGATGGAATAGTGGCCATCGATGCGGCAGCAAAGGAAAAAATCATCGGCATGGCCGACGGCGATGGGCGTCGCCTGATCAATCTGGTTGAACAGCTAGCCATTGCCGCCGAGAACGGCCGCGCAAAAACGATAGATACAACCTTCGTCGAAACCGTGCTCGCCCGCGCCGCGCGGCGTTTCGACAAGGGCGGTGATAATTTCTACGACCAGATTTCTGCATTACACAAGAGCGTCCGCGGCTCCGATCCTGATGCGTCGCTGTACTGGTTTTGCCGCATGCTCGATGGCGGCGCCGACCCGCGCTATCTGGCACGACGCATGATCCGTATGGCCACGGAGGATATTGGTCTCGCCGACCCGCGCGCACTCGATATCACGCTGAGCGCAGCCGATGTCTATGAGCGACTCGGTTCACCAGAGGGTGAGCTTGCGCTGGCCGAAGCCATTATTTACTTGGCCATCGCCGCCAAGTCGAATGCGGTCTACACGGCATACAACGCCGCGCGTGCATTCATCGCGCAGGATGAATCACGCCCGGTGCCGATGCATATCCGCAATGCACCGACCAAGCTCATGAAAAACCTCGGCATGGGCAAGGACTACCGCTACGCGCATGACGAGGTGGAGGGCTACGCGGCAGGGGAAAGCTATTTCCCCGATGGCATGGCGCGCCCGGACTGGTACCAGCCGACAGAACGTGGACTTGAGGCAAAAATTCGCGAAAAACTTGCGCATCTACGCGAACTTGATGGAAAATCCAAGTCATGAACACGTTCGTCAAACTTCTGCGCCGCTTTTCACAAAGCCGCCCCTCCAGCCGCTCCTCTCGATCTTTGTAGCGCTCGCCTTCCCACGCCTGTCGAGGGCGCGCGCGAAACCAGCTTCAGCCCCCAATTGATATTTGTCCCATCCGCGTGTGCGGACGCGGCAGATATGAACCCAATATAAGATTTGAAGGAATACCCATGTTAGATATTCAACAACTTCGCAAAGAGTTACCTACGGTCGTCGCCGGTCTGGCAAGACGCGGTGTGACGTTTGATGAGCAAACCTTTCGCAGTCTTGAAGACAATCGCAAACAGCTACAGACCAAAACCGAGGAACTGCAGGCCAAACGCAATGCCACCTCAAAGCAGATTGGCATTCTTAAGAGCAAAGGCGAGGACACCGCCGGTGTCATGGCGGACGTCGCCGGCGTTGGCGATGAACTCAAGGCCAACGAGATCGCGCTCGCCGAATTGCAGGAAAGGCTCAGCAGCTTCCTGCGCACCATTCCCAATATTCCTTGCGCCGAAGTACCACAGGGCAAGTCGGAGTTGGAAAACGTCGAAGTGCGTCGTGTCGGCACGCCTCGAACATTCGATTTCACGCCAAAGGATCACGTCGATCTAGGAGAGGCGTTGGGCGGCATTGATTTTGAAACGGCGGCCAAGCTCTCAGGCTCGCGCTTCACGGTGCTCAAAGGTGCGGTCGCCCGCATGCAGCGTGCACTTGCGCAGTTGATGCTGGACACGCATACGACTGAGCATGGCTACACCGAGGTGTATGTACCGTACATGGTCACGGGTGAAACGGCGGATGGCGTGTCATCGCTGGCCAAGTTCAAGGATGATCTGTTCAAGATCGAAGGGCGCGACCTGTATTTGATTCCGACGGCCGAGTACCCGGTCACGAATTTTGTGCGAGATACGATAGTCGATATGAAGCAGTTGCCGCTCAAATTCGTCTGCCACAGCCCGTGCTTTCGCTCGGAAGCGGGCAGCTACGGCAAGGACACCCGCGGCATGATTCGTCAGCATCAATTTGACAAGGTGGAGGTATTGCAAGTTGTGCATCCGGACAAATCGGCTGAAGCGCACGAGGAACTGACGGCACACGCGGAGCGCATTCTGCAAAAGCTGGCGCTTCCATATCGCACCATGCTGCTTTGCACCGGCGATATCGGATTTTCGTCAGCCAAGACCTATGACCTCGAAGTGTGGCTGCCGGCGCAGAACACCTATCGCGAGATTTCTTCGTGCTCGAACTTTGAAGCCTTCCAGGCGCGGCGCATGATGGCGCGGTTCAAGGACGAGAAGGGCCGCACGCAGAACGTACATACGCTCAACGGTTCGGGTCTTGCCGTGGGACGTACGCTGGTGGCGGTGCTGGAGAATTATCAGAACGCCGATGG
>JBDTPE010000501.1:0-2752 GCA_039932875.1 Betaproteobacteria bacterium
ACCGTGTTTGCTGCGCGTGGCAGCGTGACAGCGGGCAACTCTTCGCAGATGTCCGATGGCGCGGGTGCGGTGTTGTTGATGAGCGAGAAGGCGTTGAAAAAATACAACGTTCAGCCGATCGCGCGCTTTGTTTCTTTCGCAGTTGCAGGGGTGCCACCGGAAATCATGGGCATCGGCCCGATCAAGGCGATTCCAAAGGTGTTAGCTCAGGCAGGCATCAAAGCCGACGACCTCGACTGGATCGAGCTCAACGAAGCCTTTGCTGCGCAGGCCCTAGCCGTGATCAAGGAGCTTGGTCTGAATCCCGACAAAATCAATCCACAGGGGGGTGCCATTGCGCTCGGTCATCCCTTGGGGGCGACTGGCGCGATCCGTGCCGCCACGATGCTGCATGGAATGCGCCGCAGCAAACAGAAGTGGGGAATGGTCACCATGTGCATCGGCACCGGGATGGGCGCCGCTGGGTTATTCGAGGCGATGTAAAGATGCGGCGTTGCATAAAAACAACGGCCTGCGGCGGTGACAATCGACACTGGTGTGCTTGCTTGAATATGCTTTCCGCTAGAGGGAACGCGGCTCCGCGACGCGTTTGGCTTGTTACTGACCAAGTTGTCAATATTTACGCTGCACCGCAGCATCCGTAATTTGCTTTCAAATAATCAATTTCCTGTAAAGTATTTCAAAACATGGCCATCTTGGCCCAACTATGCGCAACGCAGTGCCAAGAGTCAGCCGAATACAAGTTTCAATACCACCCTTGAGGAGAGCATTAAATGAGCAACCTAAACAAGCGCGTTCGCGCGCTTTCGCCAGCCCTGAAAGTTTCGACCGTCGCCGTCGCGCTGGCGCTCAGCGGCAGTGCTAATGCGATTCAGTTCAACTATGACAATGGCTTCAGCGGCAGCTTTGATTCAACGTTTTCGTATGGCGTTGGGGTTCGGGCTGAAAACGCCAGCCCGACGTTGATTGGTCTTGCCAATGGTGGCCAGTCAAGATCCGTCAATGACGACGACGGTGATCAGGCGTACAAAAAAGGCAAGGCATTCTCGCAAGTGATTAAGGGAACGCATGAGTTGTCGATGAAGTATGACGGCTGGACCGGTTTCGTACGTGGCACCTATTTTGTCGATACAAAAGCGAGAAACGCAAGCAACCTCGGCCCGGAGGGTCAGGATCGTCTTGGACACGGCACGAAAATTCTGGACGCATTCGTCGCGCGTACTTTCGACGTCTATGGGAGCAATTTAAATGTCCGCGCTGGTAGGCAGGTGCTCTCATGGGGTGAATCAACATTTATCCCAAACAGCATCAACGTCATCAATTCGATCGATATTTCAAAGTTGCGTACACCTGGGTCCGAGATAAAAGACGCACTGATCCCGACCAGTAGCTTGTCTGCCTCACTAGAGCTCACCAAACAGGCTAGCGTCGAAGCCTTCGTGCTTTTCAATCACGACAAATTCATTCTCGACCCGCGCGGTTCCTATTTCAGCAATAGCGACGTGGCGTCGGATGATTCAAAACTGTTGATCGTAAGCTTTGGTCGACGCAATGATTTGAACGGTAAGGCAGCTGGCAATCCTATTCCGCCGACCACGCCGACATTGGGGCCGGTATTGCAGGGGATTTTAGGTGTCTTTGACCCTGCAGCGGCGGTATGGGTCCCGCGCACGCCGGATCGTGTGGCGAAAGACAACGGTCAGTATGGCGTTTCGTTCAAGTACCTTGCTTCGGAATTGAACAACACCGAGTTTGGTGCCTATTACGTGAACTATCACAACCGCACCCCGGTTCTTTCCGCTGTGAAAGGCACGCCAACATCGGCCGTGACTGGCTTAATCGTTCCAGCTCTTGGTAATCTGAATGTCGGTGTCGCCGTCGGGCAGACGGGTACTGCGTCGTATTTTGCCGAGTATCCAATGGACAGAAAGTTGTACGGATTCTCTTTCAACACGGCTGGTCCCGCCGGCATTGCCTTGCAGGGCGAGTTGTCATATCGGCCGAATCAACCGCTGCAAATTGCCTCAGCCGAGGTCATTCTTGCCGCGTTGAGCGCACCGAACCTGGTTACCGGGTTTGCAACCATCCCCGGAACGGTCAGTGCCACCAATCCGTTTGGTGCCTCCGCAGCAGCATTAGTCCCCAACGGAACAGAGATCGTCGGTTGGCGCGCAGTCAGGATGACCCAGTTCCAGATGACCGGTACCAAGACGTTCCCGAATGTAATGGGTTCAGATCAGGTCGCCGTTGTGGGCGAGATCGGATTCACCAAGTACAACGGTTTGGGCGGTTCATTGAAATACGCCGGACCGGCAACCAACTTGCCCGCGACACAGGAAGGCGCAGTCGCCGGCCAAGCAGGCTCAACGCAGTATGAGGTTGGTGGCGGCTATATCACCGAAAACTCATGGGGCTATCGCCTGGTGAGTTCGGCGCAATATCCGAACGCGTTACTTGGCGGCAATTTGACGCCGCGCGTGGCGTTTTTCCACGACGTGAAAGGTGTCTCGCAGACGTTTAACGAAGGCGTGAAATCGCTGTCCTTTGGTGCCGGTCTAGAGTTCAAGAAACGCCTGAACTTTGATGTTTCCTACAACATGTTCTTTGGTGGTCGCGTCTACTGTGGTACCGATCGGGTGACAAATGCCGGTCAGACCTCACTTTCTCCGCAGATCACGGGTATCCCGGCACTCGGAAGAGCCGGTCAAGGTGCAAGCTTCTGCTCGAATGCGAATCCGATCCGGGACCGTGA
>JBDTPE010000502.1:0-2748 GCA_039932875.1 Betaproteobacteria bacterium
GCTGGCATAGGCTTCGCGGGCGCCGGGTTCACCGGTAAGTATGTAGTCAGGGGTCAGGCACCAGCGCCGCCACTGGAACATTGCACCCGTGGGCACATTGCCGACAACACCAATAATTGCGCCCGGAAAATACCCAAACAAGGGGCAAAGCAATGGGGCCATCACGTGCCACATCAGCGGTGCTGTGCGGCGAATACCTGGCATCAGGTGGCGGCCCGATCCGCTGCCAACAGCGATATTCACAAGGCCCGCCAGTCGATCGCGCGAAGGAAGCAGCGGCGCACACTGTCCACCGAAGCTGTGGCCAACGGCGAACAGCGGTTTACCCGCATGCGTGTCGGCAGCCAATTCCAATACGGCGTCGTAATCGCGCGAATACCAGTCAGTGAGATCGGCTTTTGCTCCGCGCATGCTGCCGCGCAATGACTCGCCGGTACCGCGATAGTCGAATGTCCAGACGGCAAATCCGTTCGCGGCAAGATGACGCGCAAACGGGGTGTAAAACGATTGCGGTACAGCCATTGCGGGCGCGATGACAATGCTGGCTTTGGGTGCACCTTCAGGGTCAAAGCGATAACCGGAAAGAGCGTGGCCATCATGGGCGGTAAGCGGTGTTGGTTTCATATTGCCGATATTTTGCCTTGAATACGGCTGCTATTTGCGCGCGCGATCTCGCTGCCTTTCCTGGGCCCCTATACTTTCAGTTGCCGATGAATGTCGGTGCCTCCGGAATCCTCATGCATATCGATCCAACCACCAATACCGCCATCGACAACTACAAACTGCTCACCAATCTGGTGGTGCCGAGGCCGATCGCATGGGTGACCTCACAAAACAGCGCAGGGGTCGTTAATCTGGCGCCGTTCAGTTTCTTCAACGCCGTGGGCAGCAACCCGCTGTATCTGTTGATCAGCGTCGGACGCAACGACGATGGCAGCAGAAAAGATACGGCCAATAATATTTCTGCCAGCAGCGAATTTGTGGTCAATATGGTGACTGAGGACGTGCTGGCCGCGATGAACATTTCGGCCGCTGATTTCTCGGCAGATGAGAGCGAATTGGTCGCCGCCGGTTTGCATATGGCCGCCTCGGAGCGGATCGAGGTTCCACGTGTTGCCGAATCGCAGGCGAGCATGGAATGCAAACTGCATAGCGAGCAGGCGCTAGGCGCGTATACGATTTTTGTCGGCGAAGTCGTCATGTTTCATGTCGCCGATCATCTGCTTGGCGAGCGCATGCACATCAACGGCTTTGCGCCGATTGGCCGACTGGGGTCACCTTCGTATTACTGCCGCACGACGGACCGGTTCAATCTGCCGCGTCTGTCGTATGCGAAATGGCGGGATGGTGAAGGCTAACTTGCGACGGAGCAGGCTAGAAACCTGATCCGGGCTCCTTCAGGAATGCAATTTCCTCCGCCGTACTTTCACGGGTCAGTGTCGCGTTGCGGTGTGGGAAACGACCAAATCGCCTGATGATGACCAAATGCTTCTCCGCCCAAATATGCAGGTCTCGTGTTTCAGGAAAATCGGAAAGCGCAAGCATGAGTTTCAGGCACTGCTCCTGATCCTCCAGTGATTCGCTGTGTTCCAGCGGCAGGTAAACGAATTGGCGTTCGACCGGTTTCATATCACGATCAAACCCCTGCTGAAGGGCATGATGCGTTGCTTCACGCGCCAATGCATCGCTGGCAAAGGCACGCGCATTTCCGCGAAACATGTTGCGTGGGAACTGGTCGAGGACGACGATCAGGGCCAGGCAGCTTTCGGCTTCATTTTTCCAATCCGAAAGTTGCCCGGCTGCAGCAGCCTCATAGGTTGAAAGGAAAAGAGCGCGTATTTCTGCGTCGAAGATCGCATCTTTCTTGAACCACTGGGCGCGCGACTTACCGTATTCGTCTGACTCACCGAACCAGAAGGCAAGAATTTGGCGAGGAGTCTGAATGTTGTCGTCGGTCATCATGGAGCCAATGATAAAGGCGATTGCTCAATCGGGCGACGAGCGCAGCCGGAAATTGTGATTTATCATGTTTATCCAAACAAACATTCCAGCGGAGGAAACATGATCGGCTACGTCACACTCGGTACCAATGACCTCGCAAAGGCGACTGTATTCTACGATGCACTGCTAGGCTCCATCGGCGCCAAGCGTTTTATGGAGTCCGAGCGCTTGATCGCCTGGGCATCCAGTCCAACTGCGGCTGGGCTATGTTTGACCAAACCCGCGGACGGCAAGCCTGCCACAGTGGGCAACGGTGTCATGGTTGCCTTGGTAGTCGACAGTCGCGAAAAGGTCGACGCGCTATACAAAAAAGCGATGGAACTCGGCGCCTCCGATGAAGGCCCTCCCGGACAACGTGGCGAGGGATTTTATGCCGGCTATTTTCGCGATCCCGAAGGCAACAAGCTGAACGCGTTCTTTATGGGCTAAAGCGTGATGGAGCAAGCCAGTCGCGGCGGCGTCAAGGCCATCGACTCTGCCGACGATTCACGGGACCGTGCTATCGATCGGCAACGAGACCGGCTGGCACCCGGGATTCCGGGCCACTATCATCCCGTTGGCTATTTTGCGGCGTCCAATGCCGTGGCAGCTGTCGCCATTGTCGGCGCACTTGCCCAACTTCAACATGTTCGCCTCTGGGAATGGTTGATTGTTCCCGTTGCCTTTTTGGTGGCGAACTGGGTTGAGTATCGCGTCCACAAAGGGCCGATGCATCATCTGCGTCGCGGTCGGGAAATACTGTTTGAA
>JBDTPE010000503.1:0-2741 GCA_039932875.1 Betaproteobacteria bacterium
CTATCATCTGGGGCATTTAAGCCATGACAACTCCTGTTCGCAAATTTGATGCCGTTGTTGTCGGCGCCGGTGGGTCTGGCCTGAGAGCCGCACTGCAATTGTCCAATGCCGGCTTGAAAGTTGCTGTGCTGTCCAAGGTCTTTCCGACCCGCTCGCACACCGTTGCAGCACAAGGTGGGGTGGGAGCGTCCCTTGGCAATATGGGCGAAGACAACTGGCACTGGCATATGTACGACACCATCAAGGGTTCGGACTGGCTCGGAGACCAGGACGCCATCGAGTTTATGTGCCGTACCGCGCCTGAGGCAGTAATCGAACTTGAACATTTCGGCATGCCTTTCGATCGCAATGAGAACGGCACCATTTACCAGCGTCCGTTTGGCGGTCACTCATCTAATTTTGGTGAGAAACCGGTGCAGCGCTCATGTTGTGCGGCTGACCGCACCGGTCACGCCATGCTGCACACGCTCTATCAGCGCAACGTATTTGCCAACACGCAATTCTTTGTCGAGTGGATGGCGCTGGATTTGATTCGCGACGCAGAAGGCAATGTGCTAGGCGTGACCGCGCTGGAAATGGAAACCGGCGCGATGATGATTTTCCACGCCAAGGCAACACTGTTTGCGACCGGCGGCGCGGGACGAATTTATGCTTCCAGCACTAATGCCTTCATTAATACCGGTGATGGCTTGGGGATGGCGGCGCGCGCAGGAATTCCGCTTGAAGACATGGAATTCTGGCAATTCCATCCGACCGGTATCGCCGGCGCTGGCGTGCTCATTACTGAGGGCGTGCGCGGCGAAGGCGGCTATCTGCTCAACAAGGATGGCGAGCGCTTCATGGAGCGCTATGCGCCAACCATGAAGGATCTTGCTTCGCGCGACGTGGTCTCGCGTGCCATGGCAACCGAGATCAAGGAAGGTCGTGGCGCCGGCCCAAACAACGACTACATTCTGCTCAAGCTCGATCATCTGGGACTGGAGACCATCAACAAACGCCTGCCTGGCATCCGCGAGTCGGCCATCAAGTTTGCCAACATTGATCCGGTGAAAGAGCCGATTCCAGTGGTACCAACCTGTCACTATCAAATGGGGGGAATACCAACCAATTATAAAGGCGAAGTGGTGGTGCCCAAAGCCGGCAACGTCAATTCTCAGGTACCAGGGTTCTATGCGGCAGGTGAATGCGGCTGCGCGTCGATTCATGGCGCCAATCGTCTGGGAACCAATTCCCTCACCGATTTACTGGTGATGGGCAAATCGTCCGGCGACTCGATGATCGAGTTCATCAAGGAAAACAATACGCATCGCGACTTGCCGAAAGATGCCGACGCCTATTCCGCGGCACGGTTGGCGCGTCTAGACACACAAAAGAACGGCGAAAGCGTTTACGAGGTCGGCAACACCATGCGACAAACCATGCAGGCGCACTGTGGGGTGTTCCGGTTTCCGGACATGCTGGAGAAGGGTGTCACCAAAATCAAGGAAGTTGCCGAGCGGGCGAAGAGTTTGGAGATCAAGGATAAATCCAAGGTCTTCAATACGGCGCGCATTGAAGCGTTGGAACTTGAAAATCTCATTGAAGTGGCGGTTGCAACCATGATCTCGGCCGAGGCGCGCAAGGAAACCCGCGGCGCACATGATCGTGCCGATTGCCATGATCGTCCCGGCTTCGTGAATGGCCGCGATGATGAAAACTGGCTCAAACACACGCTTTGGTACAAGGAGGGCAACCGGCTTGACTATAAGCCGGTGAACCTGACGCCGCTCACCGTTGCATCAATTGCGCCCAAGGCGCGAAACTATTAGCGACATTTTTCCAGCGATGGAACCAAGAGACCCGACATGAAATTCATCATCGAACGCTTTGACCCGGACCAGGATCAGAAGCCTTATTTCAAGGAATACGACATTCAACTTCAGCCATCGGACCGGATGCTGCTGGATGCGCTGGTCCGCATCAAATCCATCGATGACACGCTGGCACTGCGCCGCTCCTGTCGAGAAGGAATTTGCGGCTCCGACGCCATGAATATCAATGGCAAGAATGGGCTCGCGTGCATCACCAAGATCAGCGAATTGAAAGAGCCAGTCAAGCTGCGGCCGTTGCCGGGGCTGCCGATCATACGTGACCTCATTGTCGATATGACGCAGTTTTTCAAGCAATACAATTCGATCAAGCCGTACATGATCAACAACGATCCGCCACCGCAAACCGAACGTCTGCAGTCGCCCGAAGATCGCCTGCAACTCGATGGTCTTTATGAGTGCATTTTGTGCGCATGCTGTTCGACTGCGTGTCCGTCGTTTTGGTGGAATCCGGATAAATTTGTTGGCCCCGCCGGGCTGCTCGCGGCATACCGGTTTATAGCCGATTCGCGGGATCAGGCCGTCAATGAGCGTCTGGACAATCTAGAAGATCCCTATCGGCTGTTTCGTTGTCACACCATCATGAACTGCGTCGATGTGTGTCCCAAGGGGCTCAACCCCTCGCTCGCCATCGGCAAGATCAAGGAAATGCTGGTCAGGCGTGGCGTTTGACCAGTCGAACACAGCGGCGGATGACGCTGTCGAAGCTCGTGCTCGTAAATGCGACCGCATACGCTGGCATGCGAGGCGGGGATTGCTGGAAAATGATCTGATTCTGACGCGATTTCTGGACGCGCAATTGGCATCATTGGAGTCAACGGAAATGACTTTGCTGGAGGAGTTGCTACGGTGGGGCGATAACGATTTGCTGGA
>JBDTPE010000504.1:0-2739 GCA_039932875.1 Betaproteobacteria bacterium
CAGGCGCGATACCGGTCGCCATACTCGCACTACTGATCGAAAACGCGTTTTCGCTTGTTGAGCGTCGCTTGATACCGAAGGCGCTTCGCCGCTCCGCTCAGAATTGAATTTGCGTTAACCCTGCATACGCAACAAGCGCGCCGCCTCTTCCAGTCGCGTATCTTCGATTTCACGCAGCACGCTATCCATATCCACAGCCTTCTGCTTGCGTTCAAATCGGCCAGTCAGGATCGTGTCAGGTGTCAGCGTGCCCGCCTCGAAATGCGCCCAAATCTCACGGCCGTAATGCGTCGTAAGCAATTCTGGCGCGAATCGGCCGAAGTAATTACGGAGATTGGCGACATCGCGTTCCAACATGGCTTGCGCATGGTTATTGCCCGCTGCATCGACCGCCTGTGGCAAATCGATGATCACCGGGCCGTCCCCGCTGATGAGGATATTGAATTCACTCAAGTCGCCGTGGATCACGCCAGCACACAGCATGCGCACGACTTCCTTGATCAGAGCGTGGTGATACTTGATGGCCACGTCCGGCGGAAACTCAACGTCATTGAGGCGTGGAGCCGCGTTGCCGTCGCCATCGGTCACCAGCTCCATGATAAGGACGCCCTCATGAAAGTTATACGGCTTTGGCACCCGAACACCCGCCGCAGCAAGGCGATACAAGGCATCGACTTCAGCGTTCTGCCAGGCAGCCTCCTGCGACTCTCGGCCAAATTTGGTGCCTTTTGCCATGGCGCGTGCCTGGCGGGTGTTCTTGGTTTTGCGGTTTTCGGTGTAATCAACCGCTTGCCGAAAGGCGCGTTTGTTGGCTTCTTTATAAACCTTGGCGCAGCGGGTTTCGTCTCCGCAACGCACCACAAACACCATCGCTTCCTTGCCACTCATCAGTTGGCGCACCACGCCGTCAATGAGCCCGTCCTCAAGCAACGGCTGTAATCGCTGGGGAATTTTCATGGCGCCATTTTAAGTTGTAATGGCCCGGATCATGCGCGAACGCCGAAATCCGCCGCTTGCGCCGGCATTGCGGCACCGCATCGCCACATCGCGCCGCAAGGCATGAAATGCCCTGATTCCCGCACTTTTGCCCCTCGCTCGCGTAAAATAGCCGCTTCCCCGAAGGTCCCCGATACACCTCGTTACTTCGCAAGGCAGCAACCACCATGGCTCAGTACGTCTACACCATGAATCGCGTGGGCAAGATTGTTCCGCCCAAACGCCAGATTCTCAAGAACATTTCTCTCTCATTTTTCCCCGGCGCCAAGATTGGCGTACTGGGCGTAAACGGCTCAGGCAAGTCAACGCTGCTCAAGATCATGGCGGGCCTGGATAAAGAAATCGAAGGCGAAGCGGTGCCGATGCCCGGCATCAAAATCGGCTATCTCCCTCAAGAGCCACAACTCAATCCCGACCAGACCGTACGGCAATCAGTAGAGGAAGGCATCGGCGGTGTATTGCAGGCAAAAGCCCGCCTCGATGAGGTGTATGCGGCTTACGCGGAAGAAGGCGCCGATTTCGATGCGCTGGCGACAGAACAGGCCCAGCTCGAAGCCGTCATCAACGCCGAAGGCGGCGACAATACCGATACCCAGCTTGAAATTGCCGCTGACGCACTGCGTCTACCCCCTTGGGATGCCATCATCGGCAACCTTTCCGGTGGCGAGAAGCGCCGCGTCGCGCTGTGCCGCCTGCTGCTTTCCAAACCCGACATGCTGTTGCTGGATGAACCCACCAACCACCTGGACGCAGAGAGTGTGGAATGGCTGGAACAATTCCTGCAGAAATTCCCGGGAACGGTCGTCGGTATCACCCACGATCGCTACTTCCTCGACAACGCCGTTCAGTGGATTCTCGAACTGGACCGCGGAACCGGTATTCCTTATGAGGGCAATTACAGCTCCTGGCTGGAACAGAAATCGGATCGCCTGAAAAAAGAAGAATCAAGCGAATCTGCGCGTCAGCGCACGCTGAAAAAAGAGCTGGATTGGGTACGCCAGAATCCGAAGGGCCGTCAGGCAAAATCCAAGGCGCGTATGACGCGCTTCGAGGAACTCTCCAGCTACGAATACCAAAAGCGCAACGAGACCCAGGAGATTTTCGTTCCGGTCGCCGAGCGTCTGGGCAATGAAGTCATCGAGTTCGTCGGCGTCACCAAGTCGTTCGGCGAACGTGTGCTGATCGATGATCTTTCATTCCGTGTGCCACCTGGCGCCATCGTCGGCGTGATCGGACCGAACGGTGCCGGTAAATCAACACTGTTCAAGCTCATTCAGGGTGTCGAAAAACCCGATAGCGGCGAAGTCAAAATCGGCCCAACGGTAAATCTCGCCTTCGTTGATCAATCACGCGATTCATTGCCAAACGACAAGACCGTCTGGGAAGCCATTTCCGGCGGTGCCGATATTCTCACCATCGGCAAATTCGAGATGCAATCGCGCGCCTACATCGGTCGATTCAATTTCAAAGGTGGCGACCAACAAAAGCTGGTCGGCAATCTTTCCGGTGGTGAGCGTGGTCGCCTGCATCTGGCATACACGCTGCTCAAAGGCGCCAATGTCCTGCTGCTCGATGAACCTTCAAACGATCTCGACGTGGAAACGCTGCGCTCGCTCGAAGACGCGCTGCAGGAGTTCGGCGGCTCGATCATGGTGGTCTCGCATGATCGCTGGTTCCTCGATCGTATTGCCACCCACATCCTCGCCTGCGAAGGCGATTCGCAATGGGTGTTCTACGACGGCA
>JBDTPE010000505.1:0-2731 GCA_039932875.1 Betaproteobacteria bacterium
TGAAGCCGGGTGTGACCAACGCCGTCGCCGCCGCGCAAAAAATCGGCGGCGAAATACATTTACTGGTGGCCGGTAGCGCATGTGCCGCCGCCGCTACAGCAGCAGCACAATTGGCCGGTGTCACCAAAGTACTGTTGGCTGATGCGCCGCATTATGCTGGCGGCTCACCGGAAAATTTGGCCGCGCTGCTAGCCGGCATCGGCAAAAGTTACTCACACGTGCTGGCCTCGGCCTCGGCCTACGGCAAGAACGTGATGCCGCGCGTGGCGGCATTGCTGGATGTGGCGCAGGTTTCCGAAATCATCAGCGTTGAATCGCCCGATACGTTCGTTCGCCCCATTTATGCGGGCAACGCATTTGCCACGGTGCAATCCACTGATGCGATCAAAATTATCACCGTGCGTGCAACCGGTTTCGATGCGGTCGCGGCGACAGGTGGATCAGCAACGGTCGAGAATATCGCCGCCGCAGCCGACACTGGACAATCGCGCGTATTGAAGCAGGAACTAACCAAGTCAGAGCGTCCCGAACTGGTCGCCGCCAAGCGCATCGTGTCAGGCGGGCGTGGCATGGGTGACGGCGACAAATTCCGCGCAGTGCTGGAGCCGCTGGCCGACAAATTGGGCGCAGCACTCGGTGCATCGCGCGCTGCGGTGGATGCAGGCTTCGTTCCCAACGACTATCAAGTCGGCCAGACCGGCAAGATCGTCGCGCCGGAGCTCTACATTGCCGTTGGCATTTCTGGTGCGATCCAGCATCTGGCGGGGATGAAAGACAGCAAAGTCATCGTCGCGATCAACAAAGATCCTGAGGCGCCGATTTTTCAGGTTGCCGATTATGGGTTGGTGGGCGATCTGTTTACGCTCGTGCCGCAGCTAACCGCCGCTTTGTAATATTCACAATATTCCCTCGCCGCTCGTGTGAGCAGATAACTGGAGATACGTATGTCCGAGTACAACGCACCCGTGAAAGACATGAACTTCCTGCTCGAGCACGTGATTGGTTTGGGCGAGATCGGTCGGCTTCCGGGTTGTGAAGAGGTTACCCCCGACCTGGTTAGCGCGATATTTGACGAAGCGGCCAAGTTTTCAAAAGAAGTGCTCGCTCCCCTCAATCGCAGCGGCGATATGGAAGGCGCCAAGATCGCCGACAACGTCGTCACCACGCCGAAGGGCTTCAAGGAAGCCTATTGGAAATACGTGGAAGGCGGCTGGAGCCAGCTTGAAGCGCCGCTCGCATTTGGTGGTCAGGGCCTTCCGCATATCGTTGCCACGCCGGTCTCAGAAATGCTCGGTAGCGCAAACATGGCGTTCAAGCTTTGCCCCTTGCTGACGCTGGGCGCGATTGCTGCATTGGACGAACATGCCTCGGCCGACGTGAAAAGCAGATTCATCCCCAACATGGCCGCAGGCAAATGGACCGGCACCATGAATCTCACCGAGCCGCAGGCCGGTTCGGACCTGGCGCTGGTGCGCTCGAAGGCTGTCCCGCAGGCCGATGGCAGCTACAAGATTTCCGGGCAGAAAATTTTCATTACCTACGGCGAGCACGACTACACCGAGAACATCATTCATCTGGTGCTGGCCCGCATCGAGGGCGCGCCCGACGGTGTGAAAGGTATTTCGCTGTTCGTCGTGCCGAAATTTCTCATCAACGCGGATGGTTCCATCGGCGCGCGCAACGACGTCAAGTGCGTTTCCATCGAACACAAGATGGGCATTCATGCCAGCCCGACCTGTGTGATGGTGTTCGGTGACGCAGGTGGTGCGACCGGTTACGTTGTCGGCGAACCCAATCGTGGTATCGAATACATGTTTGTGATGATGAATGCGGCGCGCCTTGGCGTTGGGCTTGAAGGTGTCGCGATTTCGGAACGCGCCTATCAACACGCGCTGGTGTGGGCGCGCGAACGCGTGCAGGGCCGACCCGTGACGCCAGTGCCAGCCTCGTTGGGCGCATCGCCGAAATCTGTGCCGATCATTTATCACCCGGACGTCAAGCGGATGTTGTTGACGATGCGCGCATACGCAGAAGCGACGCGCGCGCTGACCTACTACACCTCGGCGTGTCTCGATATCGCGGAACGCTCGACCGATGAAAAGCAAAAGCGCGTCAACCAGGCGCTGGTGGAATTGCTGATCCCGATCGTCAAAGGCTGGAGCACGGAAGTCGGTATCGAAGTCTCCTCGCTGGGCATTCAGATACACGGCGGTATGGGCTTTATCGAAGAAACCGGCGCGGCGCAGTACTACCGCGATTCGCGTATCTCGGCGATTTACGAAGGCACCACCGGCATTCAAGCCAACGATCTGGTTGGTCGCAAAGTCGGGCGCGAAGGTGGTCAAACGGCATTGGCACTGATTGCCGAAATGGACAAATTGCCGGCGCAGTTATTGGCGATGGATGACGTCAATCTCAGAGCTATTGCCGCAAGATTGACTGATAGCATCGCGAGCGCCAAGCGCGCCACCGAGTGGATTGCCACCATGTATCCCAACAATCCTGCGGCCGTATTCGCAGGCGCCGTGCACTACCTGAAATTGATGGGCACTGTTACCGGCGGCTGGATGTTGGCGCGTGCCGCGTTGGCTGCAACCATGCAACTGAAAGCCGGTGAGGGTGATGGCAGCTACCTCAAAGGCAAAGTCATGACGGCACGTTTTTATGGCGACCATATTCTGACGATGGCACTTTCGTTCGCGGATGCCGTGGTGCTTGGAGCGGATAGCGT
>JBDTPE010000506.1:0-2724 GCA_039932875.1 Betaproteobacteria bacterium
GCAATGGCTGGGCATGGCGCTAGGGCTCGGCGGGGTAATCATGGTCATCCTGAGCAAATACTCACTGGGTACGTCGAATTGGCCAGCACTGGGCGCGGCGGGCATTGGCCTGTTGGGAATGACTTTTGGCACGCTCTACCAAAAACGCTTTTGCGCGAACATGGACTTGCGTACCGGCGGCGTCATCCAATACGCCGCCACCGGATTGCTGATGTGGGTGCTGGCCTTTGCAACTGAAACGCGTAACGTGCAGTGGACGGGACAATTCGTATTCGCGCTATTTTGGCTCTCGATCGTGCTCTCCATCAGCGCTATCGGCTTACTCTACCTGCTGATCCGGCGCGGCGCCGCTTCAAAAGTGGCCAGCCTGTTTTTCCTTACCCCATCGATGACAGCGGTGATGGCGTTCGCCCTGTTTGGCGAATCACTGCGCGCGCTGGCGATTGCAGGTTTGCTGGTGACGGCTGCGGGTGTTGCGTTGGTGATGCGTAGCGCGAAAAATTGAAACTCTAGCATTGGGGCGGGTTTCGGCGTGTTTTCGCGCTGGATGCCGCGACAGTGCTCATGTTTGGCAGAACAGCTGGCGGCAACTCGCCTGCCAGTGCCTGATAAAATGGCGCCACTGCAACACCTCGCTGGAATCTCGCATGCGCAATCTCGAACAGCAAATCACCCAGTACGCGGCCTATCATCGTGATCGCCGCAATGTCGCCACGCATTTTGTCGGCGTACCGATGATCGTATTTTCGGTGGTGCTGGCCCTGGTGCCGTGGACGGTCATGGGCGTCAACGTAGCATTGATTGCTGTCGTCATCGCAGCCGCTTACTACCTGTATTTGGACATCGCGCTTGGTACGGCGATGCTGGCGTTTCTGTTCTTCTTTTGCTACCTCACGGCCGTGTATTTCAATGCGCGGATGGACAACTCCGCTACAGTCATGGGGCTGGCGGTGTTGTTGTTCGTGGTCGGCTGGGTCATCCAGTTCATCGGTCACAAGTACGAGGGGATGAAGCCTGCCTTTACCGACGACATCATCGGCCTGGTCATCGGGCCGTTGTTCGTCATGACCGAATTGTTTTTTGCGCTGGGTTTGAAACGCGGCCTGAAGCAATACGTAGAAGCGCGAGTCGGCCCATTGCTGGCAGCGCGCAACGGCGCACCCATCGGCCCCGCGGCCTAGATGCCGCATTCGTCGCAATCCCCAACCCCTATGCGGAAATGAGCGACACACTCCTGCTCGCGCGCGAACTCATTTCGCGTCGCTCGATTACGCCGGATGACGCCGGCTGCCAGCAACTGATCATCGATAGACTCACACCGCTTGGATTCGATTGCGAAACATTCCACTGCGATGGCGTGACCAATCTGTGGGCGCGCCACGGTCAGTCCAAACCGCTGTTGTGCTTTGCCGGCCATACCGACGTGGTGCCTACCGGCCCGCTGGACAAATGGCATACCGACCCGTTCATACCGATCGAGCGCGACGGCATGCTTTTTGGCCGTGGTGCGGCGGACATGAAAGCGGGCGTTGCCGCTTTCGTGACGGCAGCTGAAGTATTTGTCAAGGCGCACCCTGATCACGTGGGCTCGATAGCACTGCTCATCACCAGTGACGAGGAAGGTCAGGCCGTCAACGGCACTGTGCGGGTGGTGGAATGGCTACAGACACAAGGCGAGCGCATCGACTACACCATCGTCGGCGAGCCTTCTTCGACCGAACAATTCGGCGATATCATTCGCAATGGCCGGCGCGGCTCACTTTCGGCACGTCTCATCGTCAAGGGCGTGCAAGGGCATATTGCTTACCCGCACCTGGCCGCAAATCCTATTCATCTGTTCGCACCGGCGCTCGCCGAATTGAGCTCCGCGGTTTGGGACCAAGGTAACGAGCATTTCCCGGCCACATCATTTCAGGTATCCAATCTCAACAGCGGCACCGGCGCGTTCAATGTCATTCCCGGTACCGTCGAGGTATATTTCAATTTTCGTTTTTCGACCGCAAGCACGGCTGCCAATCTGCAATCGCGCACCGAAGATATTCTGCGCAAGCACGGGCTCAATTTCGATATCAAATGGACGCTGACGGGAAGACCGTTTCTCACCCAGCGCGGCAAGTTGGTAGAAGCGCTGGCTGCCTCAATTGAGACGGTCGTAGGCGTCACACCGCAGCTTTCCACCGGCGGCGGCACGTCGGACGGGCGCTTTATCGCATTAATCTGCGATCAAATTGTCGAGTTCGGCCCCATCAACGCCACCATCCACAAAATCGATGAATGCGTTGCACTGAGCGATATCGATCGCTTGCACGATGTCTACCTTCATACCCTGCAACACTTGTTGTCACCAATCGAATAAGCCATGGCTATGTCTGACGAAAACTCGTTTCAACTGGCCCGACGCGAACTCGTCACCATACGCGACCTGATTCGCTTTGCGGTGAGCGTATTCAATAACGGCAAATTGTTCTTTGGCCATGGCTCAGCCGATGCGTTCGACGAGGCTGCGTATTTGGTGTTACACACGCTCAAATTGCCGCCGGACAAACTGGATCCTTTCTTGGACGCAAGACTCACCTCACTCGAACGCGATGCCGTGCTGAATGTGATTGAACGGCGCGTAAAAGAGCGTATCCCGGCGGCCTATCTCACCAACGAAGCCTGGCTGGGCGCGTACAAGTTTTATGTGGATCAACGCGTCATCGTGCCGCGCAGTTTTATCGCCGA
>JBDTPE010000507.1:0-2718 GCA_039932875.1 Betaproteobacteria bacterium
ATTGGCGTTTCATCGCTTGCAGCAACACGCGAAACTGCTGTAACACAGCATGGATGCGCTCGGGGTTGTCTTGCGGTTTGATAGTAAAGGGCATTTGAAAATTCAATTTTCTAGACGAACAAAAACGGGCAGCCGGTCGACAAACTTGAGTTCAATAGCGATCACCATCAACCGCCAATATGGCCTTGCACTCAACTCTCGTGAGCACTATCCTTCAATACAGTATTGTACAATACTACTACATACCGTATAATGCACCTATCGAAGTCAAGCGTAGAGTTTCCAGGAGTTCATCAGGTGCAAATTCCGCAGTGGCATCGATAGTCCCCCGAGCAAATCAAGCCTCGCTATCCAGCTGACGGCAAAGTTTCTTGTCATTTCAAATGCAACCTTTCGGAGACCAAACATGAGAAATATTGCCAGTCTTGCGATCATCGTGATTGCTACAGCTGCCTGTAGCACAACCCAGCAAAAGCAGGTGGACACTTCTGGGCCCGCAACCAACGTAGCGGCGGTCAATTCACCCTCCGTGGTGCCAACAAGTCGGCCAGCGGCAGCACCCACTGCGCCCGCCGTTGGCACACCCTGGAAGGACCCGAACAATATCCTTTCGCAACGCAGTGTCTACTTCCCTTATGACAACAGCAGCGTAGGTACGGATTACCAGGCCCCATTGCAAGCGCAAGGAAAATTTCTAGTGCAAAACAGTAACATCAAGGTTCGCGTGGAAGGCAATTGCGACGAACGCGGCAGCCGTGAATACAACATGGCACTCGGTCAGCGCCGTGCCAATGAGGTTAAGAAAGTGCTTGCCGTTTATGGCGTCAATGATGGTCGGGCAGAAACCATCAGCTTCGGCGAAGACAAGCCGTCTTCCGTCGGCCACGACGAAGCCTCATGGGCAAAGAACCGTCGCGCCGATATCAAGTACCCCGGCGAATAATCGCCACACACGTAGCTTCCGGCGGTGCATTCGCCGGAAGGCGGCGCCTGCATTCCGGCGGGCTTAATAGAAAATTATCCAAACACGTGGAACGCCAATTGGTGCGGCTTCGCGTGCATTTGTGCTCGGTAAGGCGCGCCAATGCTAGGGTCTGGCCGCGAAACTGCATAGCCTAAGAATCAAAAACGCACGCTGCCACTGACACCAGCCAGCCATCGCCGCGCTGCCGCACTCTCAAAAAAACGCAGGTTGGCATCGTTGACGATGACACTGGAAATGTACTTTCGATTGAGAATATTCTCCAGTCGGGCGAACGGTTGCAGTTCAACTGCTCCCCATTTCAAGCGGTAAGCCAAACGCGCATGCAACACGCCAAAGCCCGATGCAGCTGCGGTATTGGCGTCGTCAGCCCAGACGCGTGACCTAGCCTGCGCCTCTAGAGAGGCGTTAATCCCAGACAATCCTCGACGCCAACTGACTTCAGCGAAAAGCTGATGCTCTGGAATCGCCGGCATCAGTGAGCCCGCAGCAATTGTCCGTCCACCGGTATCCAGCACCCGATAGCCGTCGCGCAGGGTCGCTCGCAACCCGGTGTAGGTAAGGCGCGTAGCGAGATTCATTTCAGGCACTTGATAGTCAAGGCTGGATTCGACCCCGCGTCGCAACGTGCGCCCGGCGTTTTGAAAAGTGGACCGTCCGCCGCTAGAAGTCGCGGGAACAATCTCACTCTCGGTGGCGACCAGAAACGCGGCAATATTGATCGCAGCATTACTCCGCCGCGCCTTGTAGCCCATCTCAATCTGGCGATTGGTACTGGCCGCCAACGCAAAATTGAGGCCGCTGGCGCGGTCAGACCGATAGGCTAATTCGGCGGCAGTAGGCGTCTCAAAACCGGAAGAGGCACTGACGTAAATGCTGGTGGAAGGCGTGAGGCTGCGTACCAGCGCGATGGCAGGCGTCAGCTTGTGATAGCGGCGCTCACCGGAGTCATCGCCATTGTCTGCAGTGATGTAATGGTCGGTTGATTTAAAGACGATTCGATTATTACGAATCGCGGTATGTGCTTTCCAGTCATCGGCGAACGCCCACTCCGCGTAGGCGTAGCCGTCGATTGAAGTCTGCTCGTTCAATTCGTCGCGGCGCAAGCGCCCGCGCACACCAAGCGTCTGTGCGTTACCGGAAGTGACGAAGTTTTCATAACCGCGTCGCACCTCGCTGGCACTATCTATTTCCACCCCGACCGATGCCGACCACGCCGCCTGTTCGTAAGTAACTCTGCCGCTCACGCCGTGAAACCCGCGATCCAGCGACACTACGCCACCAGCGCTCGCTGCCGCTATTTGTGCGCTGATGGGCGTGGAAAGAAACTGCTCTACATCGCGGTTTCCGCCATAGGCAATCAGTTTCCAGGTGAACGCACCATTGCCACCGCCATAGACCGCACCAAGTTGCTGGTGATTGATCGACTTTCGGGTGTTGAAAGTAGTTGCAACCACAGGCGCCTGACGCGGATCGGCGTCGAATTGTGCTTGCGATAATCCAAGAGGATCGGCGGTGTCGGGTTGGTGGATGAGGTTGCCGGTAAGAAGGAGGTGATGGCCGCCATCGAAAACCATATCCAGGCGCGCGAAGGTTTGATCTCGCTGAGCCGCACTGTGTGCACGGTAGCCATCAGTGGTAAAACGCTGTGCTGCGACACTACCGGAAAAGCCACCCGTGTCAGCGCCTGCCTGCAGCATTGACACTCGCGTGCGATCCGGTCCAATTGCGAAACT
>JBDTPE010000508.1:0-2718 GCA_039932875.1 Betaproteobacteria bacterium
TCAATCTGCATTTCACTGGCGATTTCAGCGCCATCGCGCTGGCCAACAATCTGCTGGCCGCGTTGCTCGATAACCACATCAATCACGGCAATGAACTGGGCATCGATGTCCGTCGCATCGTCTGGAAGCGTGTCGTCGACATGAATGATCGTGCACTGCGCGACATCACTGTTGCACTTGGCGGCCCGGCGAATGGTTATCCGCGACAAGATGGTTTCGATATCGTGGTGGCTTCCGAGATCATGGCAATTTTTTGTCTGGCGACCTCGATCAAAGACTTGAAAGAGCGCATCGGCAAGATTGTGGTGGCCTACACCAGGGATCAAAAACCGATTCTGGCCAAAGACCTCAAAGCACAAGGCGCAATGACTGCCTTACTCAAAGATGCGTTGCTGCCGAATCTGGTGCAGACGCTGGAAAATAATCCTGCGTTTATTCACGGCGGTCCGTTTGCGAACATCGCCCATGGCTGTAATTCAGTGATCGCCACCCAGACGGCGTTGAAGCTGGGCGACTATGTCGTGACCGAAGCAGGCTTCGGCGCCGACCTCGGCGCTGAAAAATTCATCGACATCAAATGTCGCAAGTCCGGATTGCGTCCATCGGCGGTCGTCATCGTCGCCACCATCCGCGCGCTTAAGTATCACGGCGGCATGGAGGTGAAAGAAGTTTCCAAAGAAAGTGTCGAAGCACTGGAAAAAGGCATGGTCAATCTGGAACGCCACATTCACAACATCAAGGAAAACTACGGCTTGCCCTGTGTGGTCGCGATCAACCATCGTACCCACGACACCGACGCCGAATTGAAAGTGCTGGTCGCGCGCTGCGGAAAAATGGGTGCCAAAGTGGTTGTCGCCAAACATTGGGCTGATGGCGGCAAAGGCGCTATCGATTTGGCCAACATGGTGGTCGAGATGTGTGAGCAGCCGAACAATTTCAAATTTGTCTACGACGAAAACCTGCCGCTTTGGGACAAGATGAAAACCATCGCCACCAAAATCTACGGCGCTTCAGACATTACGGCAGACGCCAAGATTCGTGGCCAGATCAAACGCCTGCAGGATGACGGCTACGGCCACTACCCGATCTGTGTGGCAAAAACACAGTACTCGTTCTCCACTGACCCACAGCTGCGCGGCGCACCGAATAATCATGTCGTGACGATTCGTGAAGTGCGGCTGGCGGCGGGTGCCGAATTCATCGTGTTGGTCTGCGGGGATGTCATGACGATGCCCGGCTTGCCGAAGGTACCGTCGGCGAATGCGATCGACGTAAATGACGAAGGGAAGATCGTCGGCTTGTTTTGATCGGCGTCTGGCAAGCGCAATTTGCGCTACCCGCATTAGGCACCATCTCAGAATCCATCATTCCAGCGGAGGCTGGAATCCAGTCCGTTCCACATACTGACTAACAAGCCGATCAAAGGATTGGACTGGGTCCCAGCCTTCGCTGGGACGACGAACTCTTGAACTCTAAGTTGTTTGATGAAGAACGCCATTCGGCGGGCCTCTACGGCCGAAAATGGCTGTAGAGGCCCGCCAGCTCTTGTGTCTGCGCACTATTCGCCGGTATGTGAAAATACGCTTCCCGCATCATTCCGCTATCTATAGTCGGTCTTCTGCTCACCGCCGTCGCCCCATCGGAACCCCAATATGAAACTGCTTCCAACGCATCTCACCCGCCTGCTGGCCGTCGTCGCATTCTTGGGATTTACCGCTGCAATCGCGCATCCTGCAAAACGCCCCATCGCGCATACCGACTTCGACGCTTGGCGAACAATTGCGACACCAGTGCTATCGCGTGACGGAAAATGGCTCGCATACTCGGTGCAGCCGCAAGATGGCGATGGTGAACTTGTATTACGCGAAATCACCAGCGGCAAAGAGCGCCGCGAAAGCGTGGGCCTACTGCCGCCGCCCATGACCACACCGAATGAAGAAAACCCGGATGCCCCACCAGTGCCAAGGGCGATCCGTGTGGCGTTTAGCAGCGACAGCCGTTTCCTGGTCGCGACCACCTACGCGTCAAAGGCTGACACGGTTGCTGCGCGCAAGGCACGCAAGAAGCCCGAGGAAATGCCCAAAGGCGGATTGCTCATTCTCAATCTGGCCAGCGCTGAAGTCGTGCGTGTATCCGACGTGAAGAGCATGCAGCTGCCGAGCAAGGGTGGCGCATTTGTCGCGTATCTGAAGGAAGAAGTTAAGCCCGCACCAGCCAAAGCTGACGATGCTGCCGCAAAGGCAACGCCAGCCGTTGCGGCGCCCGTGCAGACGCCCGCGACCCCACCGCCACAAGCACCACCCGCGCAAACGCCGCCCAAGGACGAGGAGAACGATCAGGCCGGCGTGCGCCGCGCGCCAGCGGCAACCACGCCTGGCGCCAAGAAGGACTTCGGAACCGAACTGGTATTGCGGGACCTGGCGACAGGTACCGAGCGCACGTTCGCCGATGTATTCGAAATGTCATTCTCGCGCGATGGCGCTACGCTGCTCTACATCGTCTCGTCGAAAGCCGAGACCAACAACGGCGTTTACGCATTGAGCACCAAAGATGCAACGCAGCCAATTGCGCTACTCAGCGGCAAAGGCAAATACACCAAGTTGGTGTGGGACCGTGAACAGACCCAGACCGCGTTTCTCAGCGACCGCGACGATGCCGCGGCTAAAGTGCCGGCCTTCAAGCTGTATCACTGGCCGCGCGGCGCCTTGAAAGCGACCG
>JBDTPE010000509.1:0-2713 GCA_039932875.1 Betaproteobacteria bacterium
GTGTTCGAGGCGGCGGGCATGTTGTCGGACCATGCGCCGTTGGCGATGGTTGGCGGTGTGGAAGCGATGAGCCAGGTGCAAATTGCACTCACACAGGGTCTCTCCAATTGGCTGCGCAGCGTGATGCAAGCGCGCAGTTTCGGCCAGCGGCTGGACGCCATCGCCAGCATCAAATTCGCCGACATCAAGCTGCATATTCCCAGCGTTCAGAATCGCTCATCTGGCAAAAGTATGGGCGAGCATTGCGAAGAAATGGCCAAGCAGTGGAAGATTCCGCGCGAGGCGCAGGACAAGATTGCCTATCAAAGCCACGCCAATGCCGTGAAGGCGATAGCCAATGGATTTTTCGATGACCTCATCATCAGCGTCAATGGCAACGCCAAGGACGGCATCCCGCGCGCCGACAGCACGCTCGAAAAACTTGCCACACTGAAGCCCGCATTTGATCGCAGCGCCGCGGGCACCATCACCGCCGGCAATGCCTCACCACTCACCGACGGCGCCGCCGCGATCTGGGTCGCCAATGAAAGCGGATTGAACAAACTGTCACCGCAGCAACCGCGTGTGAAATTGCTCGACTTTGAAATCGCCGGTGTCGATATCTTCACCGAAGGCCTGCTCATGGCTCCCGCCTACGCCATTCCGCGCCTGCTCGCAAGGAACGGTCTCACGCTCGCTGACATCGTCCTCTGGGAAATCCACGAAGCCTTCGCCGCGCAGCTACTCTGCAACATCGCCGCGCTGGAGAGCGAAACCTTTCTGCGTGAGAAAGCGCACGTGAGTAATCCGCTGGGCAAGTTTCCTTGGGAGCGCTTGAATCCCAACGGCGGCAGCGTCGCCATCGGCCATCCGTTTGGCGCGACCGGCGCGCGGATTCTCAGTCAGGCGACGAAAGAGTTGGCGGCGATGGGTGCGGGGAAGAAGGCGATTGTTAGTATTTGTGCGGATGGGGGGTTGGGGACGGTGGCGCTGTTGGAGAGTATGTAGTGCAGAACCGAAACTACCGTCACTTGGCGCCAGCTTTGCCGCGATGATAGGTGAGCGCAGCGGCAATACAGTAGGCGAGCGCGTCTTGGGGCAGGGCGTCGGAGAGGCTGAATACGACGGCCCGATTGCCCTCGAATCTGAACTCGTTTGGGAATAAGGTGCTGAATGTGTCGACAAGGTTAGTATTGCAGTTGAAATACAAAGCATATTGAGTAGGCGCTGATTTCTTCCAGCCGACTCTGATCGTGCTACCGCTTTTAGACTGTAATGTGAGGTAGGCCGGTTCGCCCCATTTGAGCACTTCTTCCAGCTCGCCGACGCCAGCCGTAGACGCTGCGGTGTCGAAAATCAGCTTGCGCAGCGCGAGGAGTTTGCGTTTCACATTTGGCGGGTAACTTTCAAAGACCTGTGAGACGGCGGCGCTTTCGAAGGGCTTCAATTAGGTTTCCGTTCTCGTAGTTGGTGAGTGCTTATTGGCGCTCAGTGAAAATTTCGCAACTGCGCACATATCGTCGTCCCGGCGCATCCCTTGTGGTTGCTCACTGGAATGACGGCTGTTAAGCACTTGTGTTGTACCAATGAGGTGTTCGCCACTCTGAAGGAGTACAAATGCATCCCCTTCACCACTACAAGCGCTTACCCGCCTTCGACGCCTCAATCAGCCCCATCAGTCGTTTCTCACGCGTCGCCTCCTGCTTCGCGCTCACAATCCGCCAGATCATCTGCTTGCGATATCCCGGCGGCTGCGCCTCAAAAAAGCCCCACGCATTATTGTGCCTGCGAAAGCGCGCCTCGAACTCCGGCGAAAGTACAACGCTTTCCATTTGCTCGTACGCATAGATACCTGATTTCGCCTCCGACCGAAGCGCAAAAGCGACGAGACCCGCCGGTTTCATTCGACCCTGATTGGAAAGGACTGCCACACGCGCGATGTTGATGGCGCTCCAGTTCGAGATGGATTTACGCGGCGTGAAACGGATTTGGTAGGAACCTTCGTCGATGCGCTTGCGCACGCCATCAATCCAGCCGACACACAGCGCTTCATCCACCGATTCCTGCCAGGTAATGCTTGGATTGCCGGAGCCCTTCTTGTGGAAGACGACAATCAACTCAGTGGAGGTTGCTGCATGCCGCACCAACCAAGCGCGAAAGTCTGCTGGCGTCGCAAAAAATGTCGGCACGAGTGGCTAGTGTCAGAGCGTGTTGGCTAGCATCCAGCGCAGTCGGTTGATCCCAGCAAGGTGGCAAGCGGAATCAACCGACCGCGATTCTCGGAAAGTTATGATTTGTATTTGACGCTACAGCCGTAAGGCGTTGCCGTTGACACTGATACGGGTTTCCCTGCTTTCATTTCATCGAGTGCCGCCGAGACATAGTTTTTGGCGATCTTGATGTCGGCAATATTTGCCGAACGCTTGTCGTCGATGCCGCCAGCGTACACCAGCGTGCCCTGGCCATTGATGATGTACATATGCGGCGTCGTTTTGGCGCCGTAGTTCTTGCCAGTCGCACCGCTCTCATCCATCAGGTATGCGGTTGGCGATGCCTTGCTGGTTTTTAGGATGGCGTTCATCACGTCGGGCTTCTTGTAATCCTGATGGCCCGACTCGGTCGAGCTAACGGCCAACCAGACTACGTCGTCCTTTGTGTACTTAGACTGTAGGCCCTGCATATTGGCCGAGTCATAGTGCTTCTTCACAAACGGGCACTCGGGGTTGTGCCATTC
>JBDTPE010000510.1:0-2709 GCA_039932875.1 Betaproteobacteria bacterium
ATGTGGAACTTGCCGGCTTGTGCGCTGCCTGTCGGCACTTGCACATTCGTCGGCGCCCGCAGGGCACGTCCGTCTGCTGCGGCGCCACGCGAAATCTGGACTACATCGAGCTCCGGCGCCGAGCGCAGCACGCGATCAACCAGTGTGGTCCGCCAGGGCCAGCGAAATTGCCAGGACTGTCCATCCACAGACTCACGCCCGATGACGACCTTGTTGAGGTTGTGTTCGCGTGCATAGCCGACTACCATCTCGGCGACGCTCTCACCGGCCAGTGTTGTCGTCTTCGCACCGAGCTCTTGCGCCAGCTTGAGGACATTGAGGATGCGCGTGCGCTCGGATTCCGGCAGGCGTTGCAGGCGCGGCGTTTCAACATAAATCGCGTGCCACGGCGCGTCGAGACTGTCGGCCAGCCGTGCGGTTGCACGTATCACCCGCTCACCGCCCTCGCGCGGGCTCACGCATGCGAGCAAGGCATCGCGCGTTGCCCACACACGCGTGATCGATTTCTGATCGCGATAATCTTTGACTTCGGCATCGACATGGTCGGCCGTGCGCCGCAACGCAAGCTCGCGCAACGCAATCAGGTTGCCCTTGCGGAAAAAATTCTTCGCCGCCCGTTCCGCTTGTTCGGGGAGATACACCTTGCCATCGTCAAGCCGCTTTAACAATTCATCCGGCGGCAGGTCAACCAACGTAACTTCATCGGCTTCATCGAACACACGGTCAGGCACGGTTTCCCAAACACGGACGCCCGTGATGCTGCCGACCACGTCATTGAGGCTTTCAATATGCTGGATATTGAGCGTGGTATGAACGTCGATACCGGCCTGCAACAATTCTTCGACGTCCTGCCAGCGCTTGGCATGGCGCGAGCCGGGCGCATTGTTGTGTGCGAGTTCGTCCACCAATAGCAGCGCGGGATGGCGCTTCAATGCGCCATCGAGATCGAATTCCTTAAGGCTGCGGCCAGCGACGGTGAGTTCTGCGGCAGGCAGGATGGCCAGTCCATCCAGCATTGCCAGCGTTTCCTTGCGGCCGTGGGTTTCAACAACCCCGACGACCACATCCAAGCCCTCCCGCAACGCCGCACGCGCGGAGGAAAGCATCGCGTAGGTCTTGCCCACGCCTGCATTGGCGCCAAGAAAAACCTTGAGTCGCCCACGGCGGCTCCTGGCTTCGTCTTCCTGAATTTGGGCTAGCAGCCGGTCCGCGTCAGGTCTGGTCTGTTCGTTCAATTTGGTAACTTTTTCGTTACTTCATAGTGTCCAAGGCGAGATTAACTTTTAGCACGTTTACGTGCGCGTCACCAAACATCTCCAGCCAGTTCGCCTGGGTATTCGCAGCAACCAGTTGTCGCACTTTCTCCTCGCTCACACCCCGTACCTTGGCGACGCGCGGTACCTGATACTCGGCGGCTGCCACACTGATATGTGGATCCAGACCACTACCCGACGATGTCACCAGGTCAATCGGCACCGATTTGGTTTGCGGCACACCGGCATCCTGTGCCGCCTTTGACAGTGCATCCAACCGTGCTTTGGCGTTATCGGCCAATGCCGGATTCAATGTGCCAAGATTGGTCCCGCCCGACGCCGACGCATTGTAAGGATAGGTGCCGGCACCGGACAGGCGGCCCCAAAAATAGCGGGGCTCGGTAAATTGCTGGCCGATCAGCGCGGAGCCGACGATGCGTCCATTCTGCTCGAACAAGCTGCCGTTTGCCTCGCGCGGAAATATCACTTGCGCAACACCGGTCGTCAACAGCGGATAAAGCAAGCCGGTGACGACTGTAAACAGCAGAAGCATCAGTATCGCGGGTCTAAGTTGTTTCATCATGGTCATTCCTGTCAGTCGTATTCTTTAAGCTGAGTTGTCTTGAGCTACCTTAAGTTGTCTTTAAGCCATGCCGACGGCGACCAGCACCAGGTCGATCACCTTGATACCGATGAATGGCACGATGATGCCGCCCAGTCCGTAGACCAGCAGGTTGCGGCGCAGCAGCGCGTCGGCACCCATCGCGCGGTACTTCACACCTTGTAGCGCCAGCGGTATGAGCGCGATGATGATGAGTGCGTTGAAAATCACCGCCGAGAGAATCGCTGAATTCGGCGTGGCGAGGCCCATCACATTGAGTGCCCCGAGCTGCGGATAAGTCGCGGCGAATGCAGCGGGAATGATCGCGAAATACTTGGCCACATCGTTGGCAATTGAAAATGTGGTGAGCGCACCGCGCGTCATCAACATCTGCTTGCCGGTCTCGACGACCTCGATCAATTTGGTCGGGTTGGAATCGAGATCGACCATATTGCCCGCCTCTTTCGCAGCCTGCGTACCGCTATTCATCGCCACCGCAACGTCGGCTTGCGCGAGCGCAGGTGCATCGTTGGTGCCGTCCCCGGTCATCGCCACCAATCGGCCTTCAGCCTGGTATTGACGAATCAGGGCGAGTTTCATTTCCGGTGTGGCTTCGGCGAGGAAATCGTCCACGCCCGCCTCCGCCGCGATGGCAGCAGCCGTGAGCTTGTTGTCACCGGTGATCATCACCGTTTTGATGCCCATGCTGCGCAGTTCGGCGAAGCGTTCGCGGATCTGCGGCTTGACGATGTCTTTCAATTCAATCACGCCGAGCACGCGACCGTTTTCAGCGACGACGAGCGGCGTCGCGCCGCGCCGCGCGACGTCGTCAACTTTGCGCGAGACTTCATCGGG
>JBDTPE010000511.1:0-2700 GCA_039932875.1 Betaproteobacteria bacterium
CGGACTGCCGTTGACCAGCGTGCCATTGGTGGATCCCATGTCCTCCAGGAACGAGTCATTGAGTATGGTTACGATGCGTGCATGCTCGCTACTAACCGCCAGGTTTTCGATCTGGATGTCATTCTGCGGTTTGCGCCCGATAGTCACGCGTTCCTTGTCGAGATTCATTTCCCGGATCACCGAGCCTTCAAGACTGAGTATCACCTTCGCCATGATTAGTTCCTCAAAACTTATTTAAACCAGTTTTTCAATCGTGCGAAAAACCCCGCTGGCGCCTGTGCCACCCTGAGCACATGCACCAGAATTAACGAAATATTGTCACGGCCCCCGTTATCGTTAGCCTGCTGTACCAATTGCTGCGCAGCCAGCGACAGATTGGATTTCAACGATGACACCGTAAGGTGTATGTCTTCATCGGACACCATGTCGTAGAGGCCGTCTGAGCACAACATATAGATGTCGCCCGGCTCCACCACGTGCGTGTGCACTTCCGGCACAACATTCGGATCAATGCCACAGGCCCGTGTGACCAGATTCTTCTTCTTGGATGCGCGCGCCTGTTCATAGGTCATCAGGCCGGCATCGATTTGCTCCTGTATCCACGAGTGATCCCGCGTCAGCGCCTTGATTTCGTCACCGCGCAACTGATAGAAACGTGAATCGCCCAGGTGTCCCACGGTCACGCGATTGCCATGCCAGTAAGCGATGACCAGCGTGGTGCCCATGCCGGCGTACTGCGTTTGACTCTGCGCGGCGGAATAAATGGCGGTGTTCACTTTTGAAGCTTGCGTAGCAACCAGTTTCGCCACGTCCTCATCGCTCAGGCCGTGCAAGCCCTGGCTGGCGATGAGTTTGCGCATTTCAGCGGGCACCATGGCGACGGCGATACCACTCGCCACCTCACCCGCATTGTAGCCGCCCATGCCATCGGCAAGTGTAGCCAGTCCGATGTCCGGATCAGCGGCGATACTGTCCTCGTTGTGAGCACGCACCCGGCCCACGTCGGTCGCGCTTGCCATATCGAATTGCTGAATCACTGGGGTCATTTTTAGTCCTAGGCTCAGGCCGCCTCCGCGGTGGGTTTGTTCGTTCCCCTTAGGCTACTCAGGCACAAACGCAGCGCCTTGGCCATCTGGTCACAGCTTTGATACCGCTGTTCCGGTTCTTTGGCAAGAGCTTTATTGGCAATGGCAGCAACGCACGCCGGGATACCCGGCTTGTGCTGGCGGATATCGACGTGGGCTTCATTGGCAATCTTGAACATGAGCTGCGCCATGGAATCACCCGTAAACGGCAGGCGTCCGCTGATCAGTTGATAGAGCGTCACCCCGAGCGAAAACATGTCCGATGCGCCGTCGACTTTTTTGCCTGAAAGCTGTTCGGGCGACATGTAGGAAGGCGTTCCCAACACCATACCCGTCTTGGTTTTTGACGAATCGGTAATCCGCGCAATGCCGAAATCCGTAACCTTTACGCTGTCAGATTCCGGATCATACATGACGTTAGCGGGCTTGATATCCCGATGCACAACATTGTTTTTGTGCGCGTAGCCCAGCGCATCGGCAACGCGCGCCACGATGGAAAGGGCACTCGGCAGACTTAACAAGTTGTCGGCCTTGGTGTACGGCGTCAGGTCCCTGCCTTTGAGAAATTCCATGGCGATAAAAGCCAGATCATGTTCTTCGCCGGCGTCGTACATCGTTACGATGTTGGGATGGGTGAGTCGTCCGGCCGTTTCGGCCTCGCGGAAGAAGCGCTCTTTTACTTCCACCAGTTCGTCGGCTTCAAATTCCTGAGACAAAGCCATGGTCTTGATGGCGACCACGCGACCGATCTTGGGGTCTTTGCCCAGATACACCACGCCCATGGCTCCCTTGCCGAGTTCCTTTTCCACCTGATAACGGCCCAGCATCGGTTTTTCCATGCCGCTGCCCGCCAGCGCCATGGTGCCGCCGGGATGGCTATGCCCCGCTCCGCCGAGTATCACGGTTTCCGCCATATTGCGCGCGCGCGACAGTCGCTGTTCGAGATCGCGGAATTTCGGGTTGTAGCCATTCATATACACAAACACCGATTCCGCCTTGTTGAACTGCCGCTTGCGTTCAAAATCAAGCGCGAGGTTGTACAGCAATTCCATCACGCTGTCGTCCATCGGCAGTTTGCGAAATTTATCAAAAGCCATGTCAGTCTGTCCCTGCCCCTGGAACGCCAGGCCCAGCATGCGGTTGGATTCGGCAGATTCGACGTCGGCTTTTTCCTTGCCGCGCTCGGTGACAATAAAGCGTTTGGTCACCAATGCAGCATGTCCAATCAGCAGCAGGGTCACCGCCGCCATCAATTGTATCCACATCAACTGCGAGGTCATCAGTACGAAATGGACTGCGAGCAGCGTGCCCAGCAGGGCTACGGTAGAAACTGCGCCCATGCGCGCATTGAGTCGCGGCAAAAGCACGATCACGTACAGCGCCACCGCCAGCAGCACGCCACGCTCCACCCACAGGCCCCACGAGGGCGCCACAAAAAAATGTTCGCCCAGTATGCTCGATACCGTATGCGCCATTGTAAGCACCGGCGGCGTGGCCGGCGAAATGGGCGTTACCTGAGTCGCGCCCAGCCCCGCGGCAGTGGGCCCGATAAGAACAATTTTGTCCTGATATTTCGACGCCGGAATCTTGCCCGTGTAAACATCAAAAAAAGAAT
>JBDTPE010000512.1:0-2691 GCA_039932875.1 Betaproteobacteria bacterium
TTTTCGCGTCAGCAAATTGCTATGCACGAAGCATACGAGGCAGCTCTTTTTGGCATGGAGGCTGACGACGATGTCACGGCGTTGCGCGTGAAAATATCCAAAACGTTGCTGTATTTAACGCGCGACGAGGATCTTAATCCTGCTCAATACCGCGCCGTAATCGATGGCATGTTACCGCGGCTCAATACAGAACGTACGCGGCTCTATTTTGTGACCGTCGCCCGTGAGTTTTACCATTTCCTCATGGGTGACCAGAACGCGCAAAATCAGATAACAATGGCAGGTGAACCGCAAGCCGCTGGAGCGGTGTTGCAGGCGAACGATGGCTGGAAAAAAGGCAGCTGAGGCACGCATATGGTTAGCGTTTTTGCAACGCGACAGCTAACAATCTCCATTTGATTTGCAATTGTTCTTCAGCGCCAAGCTTTCAGCGATTCGCCACATTCGATCTTACAAGGGCGACTAAACATGAGCAGTGTGTTCGATCAGGACAACCTGAAGGTGGTCGAGCTAAGGCCCTGTCCATTTTGCGGTGACACGGATATTTCTTCTTATGTTCGTAGCGGTGTCGTTGGCATTGTTGAGTGTCCATGCGGCGCACAAATGACCGCTGAACTTCCACAGTTGGAACGGGATGCCTCCGGACACAACTGCCTTTCTGCGCTGCAGATTCAAATGCTGGAGCGATTCCGCAAAAAGCATCGATTGCTGTCGCAGCCGGAAGCCGTCAATTTGTGGGTGCGCTGTCAGGCAGTCGACGCCTGGAACTTGCGTGACGGCAAGGCAACCGGCCCGAAGGGCAATTAGGGCTGCTGCTCTAGGTCACGATGCGCAGCACACGCCTTATTTTTCGCTTAGCGCGCCACCAATGCTCACGGCATAAAGCGTGCACAGCACCACGAAGGTGCCGACCAGCGAAGGCGTCATCGTTTCCGTCATGAGGTCCATGTAGGCATCGAAAAAATAGCTTCCTGCTGACGTAAGTGCAACGGCAAAAACAGAGGCAAGAAGCGTAAAGCAGAATGGAATTACGAAGCGCAGGACTGGTGACAACCTCTTCCTGGTCGGCAACGTATCCATCAAACGTAGCGTGAAACCGTCGTCATCGATATGCTCGCCGCGTAATGCAAATGCATCGACCTTGAGCATTTCGTCGACGGTATCTTTTTGCAATGTCAGATGATTGTTCATGCGGCGACTCCTTGACCTGTCTCAGGTTCATATGCTGCCAATTTGGCGCGCATCTTCTCCTTGGCCTTAAGTATATTTGTTTTCACGGTACCAAGCGGGATGCTCAGCACAAATGCGGCCTCATCATGCGAAAGGTCGTTGTAATAACATTGGATGATTGCGTTGTACTCCCCGACGGTTAGTCCAGCCATCGCTTGGGCGAGATCGCGACGAACGCCGATTGATTCGGCCTGACATCCTGACTCCTCCAGTTCCGGCATCAACGCGTCGTCCAACTGAAACTCGTGTTTTTTGCGCACTTCCGATTGCCATGCATTGAAGGCAATACGGTACAGCCAGGTCGAGAATCTGGCCTCATATCGAAACGATTTGATGTTCTTCCAGGCGAGGATAAATGTTTCCTGCGCAATATCATCGGCCAATCCCAAATTGCCGTTTGTCATACGTCGAAGACTGGCACGCAACTGCGATTGGTGGCGTCGAACCAGTTCACCGAACGCGTTGCGATCATCGTTTAGCAGCACGCGGGTGATCAGGTCTTGATCGGCAAAGCCCGGTGGCTGTTTCAAGATTTGCGCTTCCATGGAGCCAGTAAGCTGGGACTCGATACGCTTGTCACCTTTCGACAACAGCGCTCGCGCTGCCGCCTTCAAGCTTCCAGACGATCAGGTAGCCCAACCCCATAAACATCGGGATAATGCCCACCGCCCAAAACTTGATGCCACCTAAGAAAAATGCGAGGCAAATTCCAAGTCCAAGCATCAGCAACACGACGCCGGTGCGCAGACTGGCGAAAGGACTGGTTTGATCAGCGAATAAGGAGGAGGGTACTGGTTGGCCCTGTTCGGCAAGTTTCACTGCCGTTTCGTGCATTAATTGATTGCGTCGTGCCTTGTACCAAAGAATCAGGCCAACAACTATTACCGGCATCAACACGCCAAGAATAATGCCCATCGCGCCAAGAACTGTTGTGCCGAAATCCATATTTCCTCACTTTTATCGTTGTGGACCAAATACAAATTGTCCGATTAAGTTGATTCTTACGGTTAGGACGCGACGACAGCCGGGTTTGGATTTGCGGCCCACTCGGACGTTTCTTATTCCGCAGCCAACTCCTGCGACGAGGCAGCCGTCGCGGGATTGTGCGAAGTGTGCGTCGGTAGGTCACGCATTGCCGCCAACGGCGAAAACTTCGTCAGCAATACGCAAAGCAGCAGGCCGCAAAGCCCTGCAGTACCAATCGTCACCCGCAGGCCGAACATCTCCGCCATCGCGCCGCCGGCGAGTGAGCCCAGTGGTGCACACGCAATTGACAGAAAAATCATCGTCGAAGTGACGCGTCCAAGCAAGTGGTCTGGCGTGACCGATTGGCGCAGCGTCAGGTAATTAATGAAGAACAACATCGCACCTAGATCGAGCACAAAGATCGCGAAGCTCAACTGTAGCGCCGCCCAACTTCCCTGCGACACCAGTGCGATCAGAAGCCAGGCTACGCCGGTC
>JBDTPE010000513.1:0-2688 GCA_039932875.1 Betaproteobacteria bacterium
ACTTGGCACCAACTTCAAAATGGAAAGTCTGATCAGAGCGCATTTAGTGTTGCCCTCCCTGATAATCTGGTACCAGTTGCGCAACGACACGCTCCATCGCCATGAAACGCGAACCCTTGACGAGCACATTCGTATCCGCTGTCAATCTGGGTTTGATCGCAAGCGCAAGCGCATCGACCTGCTGATAGTGTTCGCCGCCTTTGCCAAACACCTTCACTGCATCGCGCATATGATCGCCGGTCGCACACAAAGACTCGATACCCGCGTCGCGAGCGAATGCGGCGACATCGGCGTGCATGGCAGCGGCCTCGTGTCCGAGCTCGCCCATATCACCCAACACGAGGATGCGTGGCGGCGGCAATTTGGCGAGTACGGCGATGGCGGCTTTGACTGAATCTGGATTGGCGTTGTAAGTGTCGTCGATGATGGTGGCCGAATTGTGGCCGCGATACATTTGCAGTCTGCCGGCAACGCCGGTAAATGCTTCCAGACCAGACTTGATCGCCGCCAACGGAACGCCGAGCGAGAGTGCGCCAGCCGCAGCGGCGAGGGCGTTGCGCTGGTTATGCTGCCCCACTACCTTCAAATGCACTTCGATTTCGGCGTCTTTCCAGCGTAACGCCAAGGCGCCTCCTGCGTGCGGCGTGAACGTCCCACGCAAGTCATCCTCATCGCTGATGCCAAAACTGACGGAAGGCCGGCTCGCGGCCAGCGTTTTCCAGTACGCTCCATAGCGGTCGTGCATGTTGATGACTGCGATACCATCGGGATTTAACGCGGCAAAGATCTCGCCCTTGGCTGCAGCGATTGCGTCGCGGCTACCCAATTCGCCAATGTGCGCAGTGCCGGCCATGATCACCAGTGCGGCGTCTGGCTGAACGAGCCGTGTCAGGTAGCCAATTTCACCCGGATGATTCATCCCCAGCTCAAAAACGGCCAATTCGTGATTGGCGTTTAGACGCAGCAACATCTGCGGCACACCGACATCGTTATTCAGATTGCCTTCGGTCGCCAGTACCGCATCGGCACTGCCGAGATGTGCGATGAAAATGGCGCGCAGCATTTCCTTCACGGTGGTCTTGCCATTGCTACCGGTGAGAGCCAGTATCGGGATCGCGAAACGGCGGCGCCACAACTGGGCTAGCCGACCATAGGCCAGCCGCGTATCGCTCACCACGATCTGTGGAATGGCCACGTCGGCGACCAAGCGGGACACCATGGCCGCGCTGGCGCCGCGTTCGGCCGCCTGTGCCACAAACTTGTGACCATCAAAACTCAGCCCGCTGAGCGCAACGAACAGCTCACCCGCTTTGATCGAGCGGGAGTCAGTCGAAACGCCACTCAACAACGGGTCTACAGTGGATGTGCCGGAAACGGCGACATTGAACGCAGTGGCAACTGTAGACAGCTGCATTGAAAATCCGGCACTCATCTTGAGACTCCGTGCCATGCATCCAGCGCTTCTCGTGCGACTTCAACGTCACTAAAGTGGTGCCTGGTATCGCCAATGATTTGATAGTCTTCATGCCCTTTGCCGGCGATCACCACGATATCGCCGGTTTTTGCGTCATTCAGCGCTTCATAGATCGCCTGTTGGCGGTCAGCGATAACGTTGCACTTCACCCCCTTCATGCCGGTCAGAATATCTTCGATGATGCGCTGCGGGTCTTCAGTCCGCGGGTTATCGGATGTCACGATCGACAGGTCGGCATAGCGTGCTGAAATGCCACCCATCTGGGGACGCTTACCGCGATCACGGTCGCCGCCGCAACCAAATACCGAAATGAGGCGGCCATTTTCAGGCACGATCGCAGCGATTGTTGACAGCGCTTTTTCCAGTGCGTCCGGCGTATGCGCGTAATCGACGACGACCAGCGGCTTGTTGCGGCCCGGTGAACGGACGGTTTGCATTCTTCCAGGAACAGGTGGCAGTTTGCAGGCAATTGCCGCGGCCTGCTCCAGCGGAATGCCGCTCGCGATCATTACCGCGATGACCTGCAGAAGATTGGAGACATTGAACGCGCCCAGAATGTCAGACTCCACACTGGCTCGGCCGAATTTGCCGCCGATCTCGAACGCCAGCCCTGCCGCCGATACGGATAGCTGCTCTGCGACCAGATCGGCATTGCGCCCGTTTTGCCGCGCGCTGGTACGAATCAAGTGGAGTTCACTGTCTGCCTTCGATTCGATGCGCCGAATGAGTTCCTGCCCAAACGCATCATCGGCATTGATCACCGCGTGTTTCAGGCCGGGCATGTTGAATAGCTTGGCCTTTGCTTCGCCATACGCTTCCATGGAGGCGTGGTAGTCGAGATGATCGCGGGTGAGATTGGTGTAAACCGCGACGTCAAATTTGACGTCGGCCACCCGCCCCTGATCGAGTCCGTGACTTGATACCTCCATCGCACATGCGACTGCCCCATGCTTGAGGTAGTCACGTAGGCGCCGTTGCAACACCACAGCGTCTGGTGTGGTTGTATCGGATGACTCCAACTGCCCAACAAGGCCATTGCCAATCGTGCCGAGCACGGCCGACGTTCGACCGGCCTGTTCGAGTCCTTGCGCCACCCACTGCGCGACTGATGTCTTGCCATTGGTGCCGGTGACGCCGGTCATCCAAAGTACATCGGCGGGATGACCGTAGACATATCCGGCAATCTGGCTGGCGTGAGACTTCAGATTCGGCAC
>JBDTPE010000514.1:0-2688 GCA_039932875.1 Betaproteobacteria bacterium
GAGCCGAATATCAAGGAAAGCCCTGGTGGCCTGCGCGATTTGCAGACCGTATTGTGGCTTTCCAAAGCGGCCAATCTGGGCGATGAGTGGCAAGCCCTACAGACGCTAGGATTGATTACGCCGTATGAGCTGAAAATGATCAGCCGCCATCGCCGTGTCCTCATCGATATCCGAATCCGCTTGCACTACCTCGCCAAGCGGCGCGAAGACCGGCTGGTATTCGACTACCAAACTGAACTAGCGAAGGAACTTAAGCTGACGGGCAGCAAGACCAAGCTGCCGTCCGAAGTGCTAATGCGGCGTTACTACCTGACCGCAAAAGCGATCTGGCAAATGAACTCCATCCTGCTACCGACATTGCTTGAGCGCATCTCGCAACGAGGCCGGGACCAGGTCAAGAGAACCGACGACGAATTTGATGTTGTCAACGGCAATATTGCGGCACATGACGAAAATATTTTCAAGCGCGATCCGCACGCCATCTTTCGCGCCTTTCTCGCCTTGCAGCATGTCAAGGAAGCTGAATTTTTTGAGCCGGAAACCCTGCGCGCGCTGTGGCGGGCGGTACACCTGATCGACAAGTCTTTTCGCGAAGACGCCGAAACCAGCCGGCTGTTCCTGAAAATCCTGCGGAGCGAAAAACTCACCTTTACGTTGCGGCGAATGAGCCGTTACGGTGTACTGGGCCGCTACATTCCCGCGTTCGGTCGAATCGTAGGGCAGATGCAGCACGATCTGTTTCACGTCTACACCGTCGACGAACACATATTGATGGTGATTCGCAATTTGCGGCGGCTGGTATTACCGCGCTTCGCCCAAGAATTTCCGTTTTGCCACGAACTAGCCAGTGAGTTCGCACGACCGGAAGTACTTTACTTGGCGGCGTTGTTTCACGACATCGCCAAAGGTCGGGGTGGCGACCATTCAACGCTTGGGAAAAAGGACGCCCGGCAATTTTGCGAGAAACTCGCCATCCCGAAAGCCGACACCGATCTCGTCGCATGGCTGGTTGAGATGCACCTGCAAATGTCATCAGTCGCACAGAAGCAGGATCTGTCCGATCCCGAAGTGATCGCTCATTTTGCGCAGCGGATGGGCAACGAACGCTACCTGACCGCGCTTTATCTGCTCACCGTGGCCGATGTGCGCGGCACCAGCCCGCATGTCTGGAATGCGTGGAAGGCAAAGTTGCTGGAGCAGCTGTTTCGAGCAGCCCGCAAACTGCTGCGCGGCGATGCCGTGCCGAACGAGCATTGGATTGAAAATAAGCGCGTGGCGGCAACTTTACTTTATAAACAAAGCAACGGCATACATAGAAAACCGCCGCTATGGGCGCATGTGAGAGACAGCTATTTCCAACGCTTTGAACCGGCCGAAATGGCCTGGCATGCGCGCGTGCTGGATGACGACATTTCGCCGACGAATGCGATCGTACGCGTGCGATCACTGACAGATTTGTCCGGAAAAGATGCCGGATTCGAGCAGGAAGGATTTGCGGTATTGGTGATGACCAAGGACCAGCCAGGCCTGTTCGCGCGCATCACCGGCTACTTTGACCGGCTTGAATTCAATATTGCCGCAGCCAAGATTTACACGACCAACCACCAATACGCTCTGGACGCGTTCCAGATCTTGCCCAAATCAATCGCGACTTCCCAATACAAAGATGTGACCACTACGATCGAACGCGGTCTCGCTCGCGTACTCGACGAATCGATCGCTGCAATCCCGCCGCACTCGGGTCGCGTCGCCCGACAGGTCAAGCACTTTGCATTCGAGCCCGCCGTTTCGCTAGCGCCCGCGCGCCAAAAAGCGTACTACGAACTCAATATCAGCTGTGCCGACCGCCCCGGCCTGCTGTCAGCGATGGCACGCGTATTCCTGGCCTACGACGTCAACTTGCAGGATGCGCGCATCAACACGCTTGGACAGCGCGCTGAGGACGTATTCATCGTCGCGAACAAAAAGCTCGGCGATCCCGCTTTTGCAGCGAAATTCCAGAATGCCTTGGTCTCAGAATTGCGTACATAATCTTACAAACTCTAGAATCGGCGCAGGACTCAGGCCATTTTAGAGGTGTGAGCCGCGCCAATGCTGGATCTACGTCGCCCACGTACAGCTTAAGCTATTGACATGCCGTGATTCCGCCATCCAGATAGAGAATCTGCCCGGTCACAAAATCCGAAGCGGATGAGGCGAAAAACAACGCCGCCCCGACCACGTCTTTCGGCTCAGCCACTCGTCCTAGTGGAATGCGCTCGACGATCTGCTTGCGCGTCGCTTCGTTGTCCAGCCAATGCCGCGCCATCTCGGTTGCCACCACCGTAGGCGCAATGCCATTCACCTGAATATTGTCGCGCGCCAATTCAACGGCGTGTTGTTTCACCAACATCACCAACGCGCCCTTGGTAGCGCAATATGCGGAATAGCCGCGGTCGCGCAACCCGAGTTGCGCGCGTACGGAGAGCAAATGAATTTGTTTGCCGCCGCATTTGGACGCGATCTGGTGCCGCGCCACCGATTGCGCGAGAAACATCGCCGCCTTGAGGTTGACCTGCACGACTTCATCGAACGCGTCTTCGGTCACGTCCACCAGCCTCTCCTCGCGCTGGATACCGACGCAGTTAACCAGGATGTTAATTCTGCCCATTTCCGCCATCGTCGCATCCACTGCATCGCGGATACTGC
>JBDTPE010000515.1:0-2673 GCA_039932875.1 Betaproteobacteria bacterium
TGAACGCATCGGCATTGGCGTCGGGCCGCTGGTGATAACCATTCATGATGTAGTGACCTCGAATGACAATCTCACCCCGCTCCTTCGGACGCAGACTGCGGCCATCAGGGTCGTGAATGGCCATCTCACAGTGCGGAAATACCGAGCCGATGCTGGGATAGCCATGGTTGCACAACCACTGCTTGCGCACGCCTTGGGGCAGACCAACCGGCAACGTACAGGTAAAGGCAGTGGTCTCGGAAAGGCCGTAGCCGTGCAGAACCGTGAGTCCAAACCGTGCTTCGAATTTTTCGACCAGCGAAATCGCCAGCGTGCCAGCGCCGCAGATAAAATGACGAAACCGCGACAGATCCAGACCAGAAATATCCTCATTCGCTTCATAGAGAAACTGCAGAATGGTGGGCACGACTGAAACGATCTCGACGCGTTCTTCAGCCAGATGTTTCCAGAATGTCGACACCTTGAAGCTGCGATTGAGTATCACTGCAGACCCGGCCATGACCGTGGTCACGAGTGTTACCACAATGCCATTGACATGGTGAATAGGCAGCACGCACATCAGCCGACTGGTCTCATTCAGACTATGCCAGGCGCAAATGCCCTGCGCATTGATCATCATGTTGTATTGGCTAAGCGCCACGCCCTTCGGGTTGCCGGTGGTGCCGCTGGTGTACACGATCAATGCGGGGTGACGGCGATAGTCGGTGTCAACATGGTCGCACATGTTGTTGCTGGCGAGCATGTCATCAAACGTCAATGCAATCTGCGGCATGGCCACTTCACCGGCAACGCGCATTGCGCGCGCCATCAACGCGGGATGGGCAATGATCAATTTTGCGGCGGCATCGCGCAATACGAATGCGATGCGCCCGTCATCCTCGGACGCGTTCAATGGCGCAACTAACAGCCCCAGTTTCCAGCCCGCAAATAGCAATGCAGCAGCCACCGGATGATTGTGCGACAGGGTGGCAAAGCAATCGCCGGCACGAAGGCCGTGCGATGCCAGCAAGGTGGCAGCCCTCAGGACAAGTTCGAAAAACCGCCTGTATGAGTATGTTGCAGTCTCCCCGCACTCATCATCAAAATATTTCAGGAACAGCGCGTCGGGCTGCTCGCGGGCGCGCAATTCGAACAGTGCGCCTAGCGACTGGAAATCAACGAGCAGCGAATCCGGCGTCGTCGTGCCATATCCGTGTGCCTCACGGATGAGATCCGCAGTTGCTGCCGTCATGCAATCATCGTCTCACTCATCCGGTCACCCGGCGCTGCGCCAATCTCGGCGGCGCGCAACGTGTTACCGAGCAGCATCGTGATCGTCATCGGCCCCACGCCACCCGGCACCGGCGTAATCGCGGACGCGACGGCAGCAGCGGATTCATAATCCACATCGCCGACTAGTTTTCCGTCCGGCAGCCGATTGATGCCAACATCGATCACCACCGCGCCAGACTTGATCATGTCGCCGGTAATCATTCCGGCCTTGCCGACTGCCGCCACCAGAATATCGGCGTCGCGCGTGAACCTGGCGAGATCGCGCGTTTTGGAATGGCACACTGTGACCGTACCGCCCGCTTTCAGCATCAACATCGCCTGTGGCTTGCCGACAATATTGGAGCGCCCGACGATGACCACGTGCCGACCTTCCACCGCGATGCCTTCGTATTCCAGCATTTTCATGACGCCATAGGGCGTGCAAGGCGGAAAGCGACTTTCGTCGATGACCAGCGCACCCATGTTTGCATAGTGAAAGCCGTCGACATCTTTGTCAGCCGAGATGGCCTCAATCACCGCCCGATCATCGATGTGCTTGGGCAACGGCAGTTGCACCAGAATGCCGTGAATGGCGGGGTTGCTGTTGAGCGACTCGACAAAAGCAGTCAGTTCCTCCTGTGACACTTCACCGGACAGTGCGTGCACTTCCGAATGCATGCCGACGGATTCGCAGGCGCGCGCCTTGTTGCGCACGTACACCTGCGAGGCGGGATCGCTGCCGACGATTACCACCGCTAGTCCCGGCCTGGTGCCCAGTTCAATCAATCGATCCACACGCAATTTGAATTCCGCGCGAAAGAAGTCCGAGATGTGCTTGCCGTCGATGCGTTTAGCGGTCATGGGGAAGTGTGATCATTTCGTTTTCAGTGATGACGGAATCAACTCTTTGGTCGTGTGACCCAACCGGCACTTTTACAACTATCTGGCACGAGAAAGCTGCTGCAACCCTCGCCAATGCTGGATCTGCGCTCAGCAGCAACTTGTCGTAATAGCCGCGCCCGTAACCAAGACGATTACCAGCACGGTCGAACGCAACGCCGGGCATCAGCATGAATTCAATGCTGCTGATGCTCATTACCGGCGCATCGGTATGCGGCTCGCGTATTCCCCATTTGCCAGTCGCCAAGTCTGCCACGCCATTGACTGAATGCAGCACCAGCGTCTGCGCAGCCCGGTCAACGCGTGGCAACACCGCTATTTTAGCGTCGGCGATGATCCGCTCAATGAGCGTATGGGTATCTATCTCACTACCGAATCCACTGTAGACAAACGCCGTTCGTGCGTGTTGATACGCAGGCAACCCACAGACTTTCTCGATGATCGCCTGCGAGGCGGCAGCGCGCGCAGCCGATGGCATGGCGTCCCGAACCGCGAGGATTGCCTCACGCATTCGCCTCTTTT
>JBDTPE010000516.1:0-2658 GCA_039932875.1 Betaproteobacteria bacterium
GGTGAGCTTCTGCCCGATCACACGCGCGACCAGTTCTGCGGGTCCGCCGGCCGCAACGGTATTGATAACGCGAATGGGCCGCGTTGGATAGGCCTGTCCTGAGCCTGTCGAAGCGGACTGTGCCGAAGCGGATGGCGACACCTGCGCGCTAACGGATGAGCCGGCGACACCCAACAGCACGGCGTACACCGCAAGCCGGGCGCTACTTGTCTTTTTCAACAACTGTTGATGCCTACGCGCTGCCATGAGTGATCTTTGATTTCAATGCGATGAAATACGATTTGCGTCGTGCATCGTGCGGCAGCTTGATAGGGGTGTCAAGCCGGATGGGCTGGCTGCTACATTTCCCAAAGCGCACCAGCCAAGGTATGGCGCTGTCGTTTCCGTACAGACCGGGTCAGTAGAGCTTTTTAAATCGTTCTGCCCTCCAACGACCAAGCTCAGTCGCCCCGCTCTTGCGGCATCCGCTGGAGTGCCTTGTTGGGCAGCATTACTCGGCGGTGGTTGGATCAATTACCGAGGTAACTTGTGACACCCGATTTGCGGGGAAGCCTCCTGGCTGCGCATGCTCTCGAACCATTTGTTCGTTCGGTGCGATATATACGCATAGCATTCTCCATGCTTTAAAAAATTGGAGCGAGCCCCATACTCGCCCTGTCAACTCGTCACGCTTATTGTGACCTAACGAATCAAAACCCGAAGAGCCGAAAAATACATATCCACCCGGACTTTCGGCGCCGCCTCAGATTTACGAATAAAACCATATAGTTATACGAAATTCCCGAGAAGCGGATATTTTGTTCAAGTCACGAATTACAAAGTATTACTGCCAAATCAAGATGGTGCGCTGACCGATGACGGTCTGTTTTGTTAAGCCTTCGCACCCGGCGCCTTGACGACTTTCGCCCAGTGCGCCGTCTCCGCCTGAATGAACGCGGCGAACTGCGCAGGCTTGTTGCCGCCCGGTTCGCGCCGACTGTGTCAAGCCGCTTCGCACGGGTGACGGCGATACCGCGTAGCTTGCCTGACTTCACATGCGGCTGCACCACAGGTGCGTTGTTGAAGATTAAGTCGATCTGACCGCCGATGGTGTCGATTGTCATTTGCTCGCTGGACTTGTAGGGATCATGCATGATCTTCACGCCTGCCAGCACGTTGAAGAGTTCGCCGGGCTACGGACGGTCCATCGACGCCCCGGCGTCGTCGTTGACTTGCGCAGTGGCAGTCAATACAGTCGGCGCTACACGAATGACAATTGGGGAGACTAATGGTGACGGATATGAAGTCGAGCGACACGGTGGCGAAAACACCGATGCACGCGTTCAATCAATTCGAGTGGCTGGCAAAGATCGATCCGGCCTTCGAGGAGGCGCGGCGCAATCTGGCGCGGCTGGTGTGGACACCCGCGACGCCGGCATTGGCGGTGAAGTATCGCGAGATCATTGCCGCGGTGATTCTGGGATGCCGCAGCTACCCCAGCATCGAGGTGCATCTGCGCCGTGCAGTGGCTGAGGGCGCAACCTTGCGCGAGGTGCTGGAAGGTTTTCAGACCGCGGCAATACTCGGTGGATTCCCGGCCCTGCACTACGCCTTGCCGTACCTGATCACGCTACACGAGGAATTGGGCGACAAGATACTGGGCGAAGCACCTGTTGCGCCGGATGCCGCGGTAAAGAAAGCTTCTGGCGTTGCACGCCCGGCCACCAGTGCAGTCTCGCGCGGTATGCGCGAGTGGGCCTGGCTGGATGCGGTGGACCCTGCTTACGAGCGCGCACACCAGGACCTCACGGCGCTGGTATGGACACCGACCGCATCCGCGTTGCCGGTGAAAATACGCGAACTCGTCGCATCCGTCGTGCTGGCCTATCGTGCCTTCCCGACACTGGATGGCCATTTGCGCCGCGCGGTGCGCGAAGGTGCAAGCGTGCGTGAGGCGGTCGAGGCGATGGAAGTTGCGGCGGTGCCCGGCGGATTTCCCGTGCTGCACTACGCGCTGCCTTTCCTGAGCGCGATTCATGATGAGGTAGTGGCGGGCACATTTGTCTGAGCGGGAAATCGCGGCTAGGAGGTTGCGGCGAAGGTGCCGGCCTTTGGCGACACGCTGCTCCAGGTGAGCATTACCCACGCGGCCAACGTCAGGCCGTATCGTGATCTTGGCCTCCAATATCGCCCGCTTTCGTCCCGACCCTTCTCCGGGTTGCTGATCTGAACTTTGAGTTCAGACATTGATCTACCAAAGAGCCCCTACTTTCATCACCCAGTAAAATGCCTTTATATCTGACTTTTACCCTGGCGTTTTTTTGTTATAGCAGTGTTACCGCAGCCCGGGTACTACTTTCGCTGTACGCACTCAACCTGGGCGCACAGCCTTCCGCAGTCGGCATACTCGTTGCCACGTACTTTGCGTTTCCATTGTTGCTCTCCTGGCCGGTCGGGAAGCTCTCCGACCGCGTCGGTTCGCGCTGGCTGCTCGTGTTTGGTACTGTGTGCGGCGCAGGCGGAATGCTGCTCCCGTTTTTCGTGCGAAGTATGCCTGCGCTTTACTTTGCGGGGATGATGGTTGGTCTTTCGTTTGTATTCAGCAACGTGTTGCTGCAAAACCTGGTTGGAACCCTGAGTAAACCAGAAGATCGCGTGAAGAATTTCAGCAATTCCAGC
>JBDTPE010000517.1:0-2656 GCA_039932875.1 Betaproteobacteria bacterium
CGCTGGTCGCGAAGCTGAAAGAGAACAACAAACGCGTCATTGGCGTCGGCGTGAAGGATTCAACGTCCGATCTGTTGAGCGGTGCCTGCCACGAATTCATTTACTACGACGACTTGGTGCGTGCGCAGGAAGCGAAGCAACGGGCAAGTCGACGGGCCACAGCGAAGCCCACTGCGCAGGCAAAAAGAGCCGTGCAAGAAACTGACGACGACAAGCGAATTGAAGCAATGGAATTTCTGGTCGACACCGTAGAAGACCTGATCAATGAACGCGGCTCGGACGAAAAAATCTGGGGCTCAATGGTAAAGCCGACGATGCAGCGGCGCAGACCGGGTTTCAATGAATCGTATTATGGCTATCGCACATTCAAGGAACTAGTCGAGGATGCGGACAAGCGCAAGATGGTCGTGATGATGCGCGATGAAAAATCCGGGCAGTACACCATCCGCTTACCGGCGAGCCGTTAGCGGCTGTTCAAACCATTTTTGATTCAACTCAAGCATTGGCGAGGCTCGCAGGCAGAAAACGTTTGAAACGCCCCGCCAATGCTAGACTTTTAAGTATTGCAACGCACGCTCCATAAAGCGCGTCATCAGCACCAATCGCGTTTGCTCTTCAAGACGGTAAATCAGTATTGCGTCATCTACTGCATCAGTGGAAACGTCATAGTCGGCCTGCACTGGAGTAGCATACGAATCAGTGCTGAAAATACCGTCGATGCCCGCGATGGCTAGACCCTTGGAGAAAATGCCATGGGTCACGCATAGATACACACGCTGGGCTCCGTGTTCGCGCAACACGCTGGCGATTCCGGAGAATGTTCCGCCCCCGTCGCAGATATCGTCAACGATAATAGCGGTGCGCCCCGCAACGTCACCTTCAGCCAACTGGAATCCTGAAAGTTTCCCGGTCTGCGAATCACGTTTCTTGGTGCAGCGTGCGACGGCATGTGGCGCGTTGAGACGGGCCAGAATAGCCGTGGTGCGCGGTACCGCGCCGGCATCGGGTATGACGACAACTGGAGGCTTTCCCTCTTCGTGTTCAAGACGAGACAACGCGTACGCAATCAGGGTATCCGGATGCAGTGGCGCAGCGCGATGCAGCTCCGCCAACAGCACGGACGAGTGCGGATCGAGTACCCGCACATGAGCCAGCCCCGACGTGAAGCTGTTGATGATGCCCGCGACTATCGTCAGGCTCGCAGGTTGGCCCGACGCGATGCGGCGATCCATGCGTGCCCCCAGCAGATAGGAGATGTTGAGTGAAAGCGGGCGCGATTCTGGAAGAGCAGAGCGCACCGCATCGAAGGCCAGGGCCATGTTCAACAAATCGCCACCGCTCTTGATGGCACCAATCATTTCGATCGGGCCCTTAGCCGCAGCCAACCGCAACACTTCAGCGTCAAATTCGATGTGCGGTTGCCCGTCGGGAAAGGTGAAGCGCCTGAATGCGATATCGCCTTGCGCCGGACAATCAAGATGAATGATCATTTACGTTGACTCCGCAAGGTCTCGCGAATTTGCGCGAGCGTTTCAAATCGCACCAGCTTGCCGTCGTCGAAAACCGTTTCCAGTTCACCGCCTTGCTCAACTTCGCGGCTGACGTTGTCGCGCAATTTGAGCACGCCATTCTCACGATCCAGCCGCAACAGCCCGCGCGCCGAGCGCTTGCTGCCGTCGCCAGTCTTAGGGTCTTTGAAGATCGGTGTGTCACCACGCGAGCGGGTTGCGCCGAAGGTGGCCTTGACCGCAAAGCCGTGCGTGTCGCGGGTCACATATTGATAGTTGTACGAACCGATGCCGAGGACCACGTTGTCACTGGCAAAGCCATTTTTCATCAAACCCGACAGGATCAGTTCCTGCCGGTCGGGGGTAATGCTGTCACCGTAGATCAGGCCCACATGGGCATTTAGCAAGCGATAGCCGTTTGGCGTCATGTTGCTACCAAAGACTTCATCGAGCAGGCGGATCGCGCCTTTCCATTCCGGGCTACCTTCGGGCGCATCTGGGTCACCGTTAATGATCAATACCGGATCGCCGGAATCGGGCCTGATCACCACTTTGCCGTCGCGTGCCAGTATTTGTTGCTTGAGTGCGGGCAGGATATTGGTGAGCACGTTCCAGAAATCCCAGGTGTCTGAGACGATGGAAACGATTCCCGTCGGGTACACCTCCTGAATCAGCCGCCGGAAAGTTTCCTGTTCGGAATCCTGCAGACCCATGCACATCACGCTGTGTTCGGTGGCTGAAACGGAGCCGCCGATCAGTTCGCGATCTGAGTCTGCGCCGTAGTAGGTCTCCAGAAAGTCGATGGCGGGAATGGTGTCGGTGCCAGTAAACGACAGCAGGTGTGCGGCGCCACTTACGGCAGCGTCTTCCAATCCAGACATGCCGCGGAAAGAAAAATCATGGCCCTGCCAATCGATGAACGGGTTAGCGGCGGCACTCACGGTCAACGCGCTGTAGCGCTCAAACGTGCTGCGAAACTGGTGCGCGCTGGTGGCAGAGGTGCAGCCTTTCCACAGCACCGCAGAGAGAATGGTTTCCAGCATGTTGGTGACCCAGAAGAATTTTGGATCGGTGTTGCACAGAGTGAGCATCGGTACGCCATGCGGAACCACGGTGCCCTCCTTCACCGCTTTGATCTTCAGCGGGAT
>JBDTPE010000518.1:0-2653 GCA_039932875.1 Betaproteobacteria bacterium
CTTGGACCAAACCAATATTTGCCGGCCTGATCGGCTTGATGTTCGCGTCAGCGGTAATGGCGCAAAAAACGCAATTGCTTGTTTATACCGCACTGGAAACGGACCAGTTGAAAGCCTACGAGCAAGGCTTCACCAAGGAATATCCGGATATCGAAATCAAATGGGTGCGCGACTCGACCGGCGTGATTACCGCCAAATTGCTCGCTGAGAAAGCCAATCCCCAAGCAGACGCCGTAATGGGTGTGGCTGCCTCCAGCCTTGCCTTGCTCGATTCCAACGGCATGCTGCAACCCTACGCGCCAGCCAATCTGGCTGCGATCACACCAAAGTATGTAGACAAAAAATCGCCGCCAGCCTGGTTCGGTATGGACGTATGGGGTGCGACCGTCTGTTTCAACACGATAGAAGCCGCCAAGAAAAATCTTCCCAAACCAGAAACCTGGCAGGACATGACCAAGCCCATTTACAAGGGCCAGATCGTTATGCCGAATCCGGCGTCATCCGGTACCGGTTTTTTTGATGTGACCGCATGGCTCACCATCTGGGGCGAAAAAGGCGGCTGGGAGTATATGGACAAGCTGCACGAGAATATTGCCCAATACACCCACTCTGGCTCCAAGCCTTGCACGATGGCAGGCGCTGGTGAATATGTGATGGGGATCTCGTTCGAATATCGCGCCAACACCATCAAGGCGAAAGGCGCACCGATCGATCTGGTATTCCCGAAAGAGGGCCTCGGCTGGGATCTGGAAGCGTTTGCGATACACAAAGGTACAAAGAAACTTGATGCCGCCAAGAAGCTGGCCGACTGGGCATCGAGCAAGAATGCTGCGCTGCTCTATGGCAAGAACTTCGCGATCACCGCCGTTCCTGGTGTTGCCGAGCCATTGGCAAATATTCCCAAGGACTATGAAGCACGCCTTGTGAATGTCGATTTCGTCTGGGCCGCCAACAATCGCGAGAAAATTCTCGCGGAATGGACCAAGCGCTACGACAGCAAATCTGAACCTAAGAAGTAAAGGGTATGGTAGTAGCCAAGGCGCCAGCCGCAAATTCCACGCTGGCGCTTGAGCTGTCGGGCATTCACAAGTACTTCGATGCCTTTCACGCACTAAAAAATATCGAACTCACCGTACAACGCGGTGAGTTCGTTTGTTTTTTGGGGCCGTCTGGATGCGGCAAGACGACGCTCTTACGCATCATTGCCGGGCTCGAAGTGCAGAGTGCAGGCACCATCAAGCAAGGCGGCAGGGACGTCTCGCGGCTACCGCCTGCTGGGCGGGATTACGGCATCGTCTTTCAGTCGTATGCTTTATTTCCCAACCTGACTATTTTTGACAATGTTTCCTACGGCCTCGTCAATCGACGCGCACCAAAGGGCGACATTGCCAAACGTGTCAATGAACTGCTGAAGCTGGTTGGGCTGCCAGACAGCGGCGCGAAGTTTCCCGGTCAATTATCAGGCGGTCAGCAGCAGCGCATCGCGCTGGCGCGCGCCATCGCAACTTCCCCCAGCTTGTTGCTGCTCGATGAGCCCTTGTCGGCGCTCGATGCGCTGGAGCGGGTACGCTTGCGGCATGAGATCCGCTCGCTGCAGCAGCGGCTTGGCATTACCACCATTATGGTCACACACGATCAGGAAGAAGCCTTGTCGATGGCTGACCGCATCGTGGTGATGAACCATGGCGTCATCGAACAGGTTGGTACGCCACTGGATATTTACCGCGAACCGGCGTCACCATTCGTAGTCGATTTTGTCGGCAAAGCAAATGTACTGGAGGGCAACGTAATTTCCCCGGGTCTTTTACAAGTCGGCGGATTGACGCTCACCTGCGAACAGTGTGTCAATGTAGGCCAAATCGTTAAAGCCTACTTGCGACCTGAGGATATTGTTGCGCGACCGATAAGCGAAGGAGATTCGAATGTGATCGACACGCGGATCGACAAGATCGAGTTTTTGGGATCTTACTGTCTGGTACGTGTTTCGATCGACGGCCTGCCGATGCCGCTAACGGTGTATTTGGCGCTCAATTTCCTAGCCGAACAGTCGCTGGAGGAGGGCAGCCGACTCCAGCTTCGGATCCTGACGGAACGCCTGCGTTTGTTTGGCGCGTGAAATGGCTGCAGTCATCGACAGCGTGGTCTTGAAAACCGTACGTCAAAAAGTTCACTGGACTGATCGTATCGGCCACGCGGTGCTCATTCTCATCGCCGTGACACTACTTGCGTTCCTCGCAGCACCGTTGGCGGCCATTCTCATGCAGAGCGTCGAGAGTAAAAACGGCGCATTCGTCGGTCTAGACAATTTCATCGCCTATGTACAAACGCCGACGCTGAAGCAATCGCTGTGGAACAGCGTGTGGGTGTCGGCAACGGTAACGTTGATTGCGGTGCCTGCCGCATTCCTGTTCGCCTACGCGTTGACCCGAAGCTGCATGCCGTTCAAGGGGCTGTTTCGCACCATCACACTCACACCGCTACTCGCGCCGTCCCTGCTGTCGGCAATATCGTTCATCTATTGGTTTGGCAATCAGGGGGTGCTCAAGGATGCCATGCACGCTGTCGGCATCGCCTCCATCTACGGCGCACCCGGCATCATCATCTCCGAGATTTTCAGCGTCTTTCCGCATGCGTTGATGATTCTGGTCACGGC
>JBDTPE010000519.1:0-2645 GCA_039932875.1 Betaproteobacteria bacterium
GGCGCAGCGGGGTAACTTCTACTCGCCGTTCTACTTTGCAAATTTCAAATGTAGCGAACCGCTATGAACCGCATGCCGTACCTGTGCATTGTCAAACGCCGCAAAACCAAAGTCATACACACCGTCCAACTTGTCGAATTGCACATCGAACTTGCTACCGGTGACCAACTTGCGACTCAACTCGCCCGTGTGCTTTCCGTCTTTGTAGCTCGACGCGTAAGCAATCTCGCCGCGATCACCGGTAAACGGAGCGACCATGATCGAAGCGACTTCGTCGCCCGCGACAAACTTGCTGTCATCGAACGGCGTCTTGTCACTCTCAAGCAGCCAATAGGTACCACCCTTGTTGGCCGCTTTACCACTCTTGCCCATAAACTCGGGCTTGCCGTTGACGAGCTTCACATCGGTGTAACCACCGCCGGTTTTTGGATCGGACTTGCGACCAGCCTCAGGCGATTTTTCTTTGTCAAAGCGGGTGTCGTCGAGGAATTGATCATCGATCTGACCGACTGAGCCGCTGCGGACACTTTTCATATGCCAAATGTCGCCGGTCTCGCCGGGTGACTCAGTGTACTTATTGCCGAATGGCTTGCCTTTCTGCCCGGCGTGGCATGCAGCATCGCAGCCGCGGGTTTTGAATTCCTTGATCGAGTTATTGATGTTCCAGATCATTGCCCACTTGTCTTCGTAATACTTGTTGTTGTCGCCGCCTTTGTCGTCTGGATCGGTGAGCTTTTTCCAACTACCATCGGCCTGTTTGACATAAGGGCTGCGACGATGTGAATTGGTCGGGTCGTCATATTTGACGAGCATATAAAGCATATCGCCAGAGTAGACCGCTTTGAGTGTTACCGTCGTTGCGCCATTGTTGAAATTCTCGCCGTCCTTCAACTTGACGCTGATCGACTTGGCATTTTTCCACGCCGCATCGTCATCATTGCCGTCGAGTTTCGGTGCCTGGGCGACTTTGATTGCAGTCAGGATATTGCCGGGTCCTTGCGCGTAGGCGGATGAAAATACAGCCGTCAACAACGTCGCGGCCACAGCAGAAACGAGTAACTTTGGTCTAGTCATGGAAATTCCTCTCAGCAGTTTTTGGGATTCGACTCAATCAGTCTGGGCCGAACGGCCGCGGGCAGTTTGATCTATATCAACGGGGTCGCAACCAATACCAAAACACTCGCGCTGACGCCGGCCTCGATTTCAAGCTACCGAACATGGGTTCATCGAATGATCGAGAGTTCAACGATAATGGCATTCCTGCGCAATACGGCACTCAACGCCTCGCGCGCCTGTTTTGAACGAAATCCACCCAAACCAGTCTACCTAGCCAACGATGAAAAAACTCTTCCCCCTCCTCACGCTTGGCGCTATGGCTCTGTCCGGCTGCGCAACCATCGACGCGCTTGCAAATATCGAAGAGCCGGCCTACAAAGTCATCAAGCAGGACGGCGACTTTGAATTACGTGAATACGCATCGATGATCGTCGCAGAGACGACTGTGTCTGGCTCGCTGGATGAAGCCAGCAGCCGCGGGTTCCGCGTTATCGCCGACTACATCTTCGGTAACAACATCGCAAGCGGCGCATCATCAAATGAAAAGATCGCCATGACCGCCCCGGTGACAATGACAGCCGCCAATCAGTCGAGCGAGAAGATCGCCATGACGGCGCCGGTGACCATGGCTGCGGGCGACGCCGCGCCCGACACCTGGCGTATGCATTTTGTGATGCCGAGCAAATACACGATGGCCAGCCTGCCGACGCCAAAGAATCCAGCGGTGAAATTGCGCGAAGTCGCCGCCCAGCGCGTGGCGGTAAATCGCTTCTCCGTTTTTTCGGGCGAACAAAAGGTGGCTGATAAGACAGCCCAACTCAACGACTGGATATCGCGATCAAATCTGTCGCCATCCGGCAAATCGCAACTTGCGCGCTACAACATGCCGCTCACACCGCCGCCCCTCAGGCGTAACGAGATTCTGATTCCAGTTCAGTAGTTGAAAGCGGCATATTCCATGTTCCGCTTCCGCGGCGGTAGGCACAACTTCGGCAGCCTATCCTCAGCGGCTGCCTCTTTTCAGCCATAGCGTATGCAACCTCGCTGGCGCGACCGCGCACCTACACTGCCATGCTTAGAGTAGGTCTTAACCCGCGCCAGACGTTGTTTGCTTTGCGCTTAAGCCGTGATGAGCTTCAGGTTGAAAGCTCGCTCTACTAGCCAAACAAGTGCGACCAGCATCGTAAAAACAGATCCCAAGATAAACACGCCCTTGCGATACAACGGCGTATTGCGTAGCAGGAAAGCTACTGGCAGGAAACCGGCAACGATCGCCAATTGTCCGGTTTCCACGCCCAGGTTGAACCCCAGCAGGGACAGCACCAATGCATCTTTGGGCAAGCCCAGCTCGGTGAGCACGCTCGCAAAACCAAAGCCGTGGATCAGGCCAAAACTGAACGCAACCAACCATCGCCGACGCTCTACCACCGGCCAGAGGTTGTTGGCGGCCGCCAACACCACTGACGCCGCAATTGCTGATTCGACCAGACGGGAGGGCAATTCCACTATCTGCAGCGCGGCCAGTGTGAGCGTAATCGAGTGCGCCACGGTAAAGGCCGTGACCACCCATAACACCTCCGTCAGCGCCA
>JBDTPE010000520.1:0-2642 GCA_039932875.1 Betaproteobacteria bacterium
CAGCGCCGCGTAACCAGTCCTCAAGCACTGTTAGCGGGCATGACAAGCCGAGCAACGTCTCCACAGTCACAAAACTCATCAACGTAACATGAGTGACGCGTAACCGGCGATTGCGTATCCACGACCAATCTAGTGGCGCACCGATCAGGATGGCCAGCAGGCCGCCTGCATTGAAGAGCACCACCGCCACATGCAGCGTGAAAACAAAGTCAGCGAGCATCGATTTTCACAGTAGAAACACTGGGTGTAGTTGGCGCTTATTCGGTTTTCTCATATGAGCAGCGAAAGTTGCATTTCACGGCTTGCCTAAAGCTATTTCCGCGCCTAGACTAGCCCGCTCCGTCACAACTGGCACAATTGGTTGCGATACGTAGCAAACTCTATTTTTACATGAGGCCATTTATGCAATTCTTATGCAACATTCTTTTCGGAATGGCCTTGGCCACCGTTTCTGCGCTCTCAGCGCACGCACAACTCGCCACCACCGGGCCGGTCCCCTACACGCTGGAAGATTTTTTCAAGCCGCCTCAGTTGAGTGGTCCAACCATTTCACGTGATGGCAAGACCATGGCGGCAACAATGCCGTTCAAAGGGCGCATGAATCTTGCCGTCATCAATCTGGAAACACGCAAAGCCGGAATGTTGACTGGCTACGAAGATTTCGACGTCTTGAACGTAAGTTGGGTCGGCAACGACCGCCTACTTTTTACGCTCGGCCAGGCCAATTCCCCAACCGGACCTGGCAATTTTGATGGTGGCGGCTTGTTCTCGGTGAACAAAGAAGGCAAGGAGTTGCGCACGCTTTTCAAAACGGTAAGGGAGACACGCGACCAAGGCCAGTATGTTTACAGGACGATGAGTTTTTTTCGCAGAATCCCCGGTAACGACGAAGAAATTATCGCCAGCGGAAACATGACAGTTTCCAACAGCACAGATCTTTACCGGCTCAATATCAAAAACGGCCGTTACACGCTATTAACGCTAGGGCGCCCTGCGGAGTATTCCAACGATTGGATCATGGACAGCAAACTGGTGCCACGCGTGGTATCGGCTGGTATCAAGGACACGCTGACCGAGGTAGTCTATTACCGCAAAGACGAAAACTCGCCTTGGGGTGAGATTGCCCGTTTTGATCGCAATAAGGGTCCCACCTTTGTACCGCTGGCGTTTGAATCTGACGATCAGACACTGCAGGTCGCTTACAACGGCGGTCGCGACACGATGGCAGTCTATCGCTACGACCCCAATTCCAAGAAAATGGGTGAATTGCTGGCACAGCACGCGCGTTACGACATGGGCGCGACGGCCGATGGTAACGGTACGTCGGGGGTTGTCATCGATGACAAGACCGAAAAAGTCATTGGCTATTCTGTCAATGGCGCGAAGCCTGAAATCGTCTGGCTGGACGAGAAAAATGCAGCTATTCAGGCTAGCCTGGACCGTACCCTTCCCAACCGCATCAATCGATTCCGCCGTCTGTCGGAAAGCACTCGTGTCATCGTGACATCCTATTCGGACACCTCGCCCGGACGCTGGTACTTGCACGACACCGAAAAGCGCACGATTGAGGAAATTGGCGCGTCAAGGCCGTGGATGGAAGGCAAGTTTGTCGAGCAGCGTCCGTTCACATTCACGACGCGTGACGGCCTGGAAGTGACCGGATATTACTTCTTGCCAAAGAACTACAAAGCCGGCGCCAAACTTCCAACAATCGTGCATATACACGGTGGCCCGCATGCGCGCGCTGATACTTGGGGTAGTGGCTTCGGGGTGCGCGAAGGACAATTGTTTGCGTCGCGCGGCTACGCAGTCATCGTTCCCAATTTCCGCATTACCCCCGGTATGGGCTCAAAACTCTACTATGCCGGCTTCGGCACAGTGGGCCGGCAAATGTCGGACGACCACGAGGACGCGCTTAAGTGGGGTATTGCCCAGGGCTTCGTCGATCCTGCACGTGTGTGCATCTCAGGAGCAAGCTATGGCGGCTACGCGGCGTTGCAAGCCCTCGTCAGATCGAATGACATGTGGAAATGTGCGGTTGCTGGTTTGGCAGTGACCGACTACAAGTTTCAGCTCACGACTCAGCAGGGCGATACGGCAAACAGTGAAGCAGGCGTCACTTACTGGAAATCACTGCTTGGTACGACCGATTTGAGTTCGCAACTGGTGAAGGATATTTCGCCGGTTTACAATGCGGCGAAAATCAAGCGACCGGTCTTCCTATACGCCGGTGCGGATGATATTCGAGTGCCGCTCGCCCAGATCAGTAATATGGCCAATGAACTTGAATCGACTGGAAATCCGGTCAAGGCGTTCGTGATCAAGAAGAAAGAGGGCCACGGATACGGCACACTGGAAAACAATGTGGATCTTTACACCCAGATGCTGGTATTCCTGAACGATCAGATCGGAAAGTAACGATTAAAACAGGCGCGAATATGGGCCACCTTCGGGTGGCCCTTTTTATACCGCCGGTCACTTCATCAATATCTGCTCGACAAATTTGATCTGCGCATAAAACAGGAAATCCGCGTTGGACTTTTTGGTAAATCCGTGACCCTCGTCATTCGCCAGCAAGTACCAAACTGGTGTCTTCTGCTTTTTCAATTGCGACACCACTTGTTCCGTCTCCGCGACCGGTA
>JBDTPE010000521.1:0-2641 GCA_039932875.1 Betaproteobacteria bacterium
GCTCATTGTGGCAAAGTTGTTCTCCGAGCATTTTCCCTCGGCCCCAAACTGGGCAGTTGCCATTGGACTCATTGTTTGGCTGGTCGCGACTGGCGCCAACATGTGGATAGGCGTTTCCAAGGCCGGCTACTCCGTTGCCGACGAACTTCCCATACTGCTTCTATTGTTTGCGGTGCCTGTTGCCGCAGCGGTGTTAGTGCGCTGGCGGTTCCTCTAATAATGGGCAAGAACAGACTCGAGGCGTTCAGCGACGGGGTCATCGCAATCATTACGATCATGGTCTTGGAAATGAAGGTTCCGCACGACGACGGCGTCGGAGCACTCGTGCCGCTCATTCCAGTGCTCATCAGCTACATTCTGAGCTTTATTTACGTTGGAATTTACTGGAACAATCATCACCATATGTTCCACACCTGCGACCGCGTGACAGGAGGTATTCTCTGGGCGAACCTGCATTTTCTTTTCTGGTTGTCGCTTTTTCCGTTCGTCACTGGATGGATGGGCGAGAACCACTTCGCTGCGGTGCCTTGCGCGCTCTACGGTGGTGTGCTTCTGGCAGCGGCAATCGCGTACTGGATTCTTCAACAAGCGATCATTGCGTCGCAAGGTGAGGGGTCACCACTGAAGGCGGCGATCGGCAACGACTGGAAAGGCAAGCTTTCGCCTGCCGTTTACGCGATCGGAATCATCTCCACATTCCTATGGCCTTGGGTGGCTCTCGCACTGTATGTGACGGTAGCGCTTCTGTGGTTGGTACCCGATCGCAGAATCGAAAAATCATTGCGCAGTGATGGCGCTTAACAACAGCATGCACCCGACGCGCATGGCGCTGCGCGCCTGATGCTGGACCTCTAAAGCATCTTGCTGCAAATTGGGTTGGGCGCGATACCGTTGGGGCGAATAAGAACGTCCCAGCGAATCAAAAATCACAGTTATTCGGGGTCCTTCGGTCATAGCCCACCTCAAAACAATCGATTGCAGCGCAATCTGTTAGGTCGACTTTTCCGGACTTGAAATTTCATTGCGTTTTTACACAGCCTCGGTCGCAAGGGGCCGGTCAAGTTGAACGCCTAGAGCTATTGTTCAACAACAGCGCGCTGGTCAGTACAAACCGGCACGGCGATCAATAGTGACCTGCGCCCGCAGATATACGCAACTTCAGCAAAAAGTATATTTCTCACACGAAATGGCGAGGGTCGAAATGACACTGACTGTATTTGCAAACGGCAGTAGCACACTTGGTGCTACTTGAATGCCGAAACCCCGCACCCAGCTTGCCGTTAAGAGCAAAAATGCTCGGAAAACCGCACCAACTGGCGTTCTAACTTAATTTCCGGTATTTCTCGCCCGCCTCAATCCGCGTCTTCAATATATTCTGCTCCGGCGGTAGCGGGCAGGTGGTGAATTCGGAAAACGCGCACGGAGGGTTGTAGGTTTTGTTGAAATCCAATTCGAACGTTTCGTTTGGCTTGGGTTTCTTTTGAACGAACAGGAAGCGCGAAGGCCGATAGGTAGTGTCGCCAGATGTGCCGTCGCGCATCACAAAGAACAAACCTTCGTCTTCGCCGACCACATCCATCTTGTATTTTTTGCCCTTCAGGGTGAATTCGACGTAGCCGGGGCAGGGTTCGTCGGAAACTTCATCAATCACATTGACGATAGCGAGCTTCTTGCCGGGCGGGTAGGCCACGAATTTGGCGTTGACTTTGAATGCAGGTTTCACGTCGTACCAGACGCGGCCCGGGAAGTTCTTGCGCACCAGCGATTCGTTGTCCGCCAGTCGCAATACATAGCGACCGTCGCGCTCGATGACGTGCATCGAAATGCGGCCCAGTGACACCCAGTCGCGCTTGTCAGATTCGTATTTCAAGCCACGTTCACCAGAGAAAGTTTTGCCTTCGCTGGTCATGGTCACGCCATCGTTGAGCTTGAGCGTGACGGTTTTCTTTGGCGTGTCGACGGTAATGGTGCCGATGACGTCCGGTCCCGTACCCTTGAGTTCGGCGGGGAAAACGATGTCGTTGGTCGACGCGGTGCCAAAGGTATTGACACCGGGTTTCATGATGAAGCGGCCCGCCAGCGTGAGCCAGCCATTGTCACGGCGCAAGCTCTTTTCAACGCCGTCACGCCATTGCTGAACAGCATCCACGTATTCGGGCTCTGGTGCTATTGCCGGTGCAGTGCCAACGGCGAATACGTTGAGCGAAACGAGCAATGATGCAAGTGTTACAAAATGGGATAGCGTTTTCATGCGGCAACTCCTGTGTGACCAAGGTATGGCCAAAGACTAAATTATGCCCCGATCAGCGGTCGAATTGGCGCGCAACCTGTTCGGCCGTCATGTCGTTCATGCACTTGAAATGTCCGAGCGGGCAGTCGCGCTGGAAGCACGGACTGCATTCGAGTTTGAGCGAAACGATTTTTGCCTTCGGCGATAGTGGCGGCGTGAATGCTGGCGAGCTGGAGCCATAGAGTGCCACCACAGGCGCGCCCACCGCACAGGCGATGTGCATGAGTCCGGAATCGTTGGTGACGACTTGTGTGGCCAGGCTCAACAGATCAATGGCTTCGGCCAGATTGGTGTCGCCACAGAGGTTGCGACAGGTGCCGCCGGCGAGTTGGTCGATCTCGTCGGCGATGG
>JBDTPE010000522.1:0-2637 GCA_039932875.1 Betaproteobacteria bacterium
TGCATGCGATCGCTGGCGACGCACATTATCCATCGAGCAACTGGATACAGCGGCCAGCGGCGCTCAATATGCCGTTTACCGGATTTCTTTCATAACGGCTGTACGCACGCACTGATCGCGCCGGTTTCTGCTAGCAGCAGAAATTCGTCCCCCAGCCGTTCACTCTCAGCCATCGCTTGGCGCCAGTATTTTTCACGTGCATTGCCGTCCAGCTCGAAGCGCTTGAAGTCACTGCGGTCCGGTAATTTCCGGTAGGGCAGGGACGCCAGATATTCACGTGACGGTGAAACCAACACCATGTTTTCCAGCCATTTTCCGCGCGCACGGCGCCACGGTAAGGGTTTGTCCAGCCAACCCGGCACAATGGTGTTGGTGAAATGCGGATATAGCGTGATGCCGTCCGCGCGGTGGTAGGGCAGGTGCAGGTGATAGTCGATGATGCCGCCGTCCCAATAAGTGCCTGTTGGCGCGCCGGGAATGTTTTCGACGCCATCCATGACGGTGGGTATCGCTGCAGAAGCCCACAAGGCCGGATGCAGATTGGCAACGGTCAGCACTGCGGTGCGGGTACGGAAGTGGTCAAAGTTGTGAGCCCCGTCTTCATCCGTTGCGCCGCTGTTGCCAATGAAGGACGGCATTCCGCGCGCGTCGTGAAACCACATGCGGTCAGCCAAATGGCTCAGGTGTTGGCGACCGAAAGCGTTGACCAGCGCAGCCACCGCGAATCCGGCAGGTGTTGGCAATCGTGACTGCCGCGTCAACATGCCCAGTCCACGCGTGGCGATTACATGCAGCCGGTAGGTTGGATGCGCCAGGACCTGCGCCTCGTGCCCTTCAAGCAACTGTCGCGTATTGTTGTGCGCAGACTCGCTCACCATTCGCGTAGAAGGATTTGCCGGATAGCGCTGTCCGCAATAGATGTCGCCGAATTCTTTCAGCGCGGCGGCGGTATCGCTGCGGCAAACAGCCGCAAAGCGCCACGCGCCAATACTCACACCGATCAAGTCGCGTGCGCGCGGTGCACGTGGCAGCCAATCGCCGAAGATCGCGCGGTCGAGGCCAATAATGCCCAGGGCTTTAGGCCCGCCAGCCGCCCCGGGAACGACGGCGACTTGTTCCGGTCTGAGGCCCTCGCGGCGAATTGTCGCCAATGCCGCCGGGCCGGCTTTCACGATAAGGCTGAGTGGTGGCGCCATGGCTCAGACGCGCGAATTGGACGTCGTCGTGCCAACGGCAAACTCCATACCTGGCGCCAATTTCGGGGCAAAAATGTCTGGGAAGCCGCACCAATGCTGGACCTGCGTTTTTCCACTAGCCTGGTCGTCTCGACGAAGAGTTCTCATATTGCCTACCGCTGTTCGAACTTGTGAGTTTAGCCCAGCTCAATCGGAGGCGCGACGAAGCTTCGATTCAATTTCAAATGCATATCTGGTCGGCAGACGAATAGGTTGCAATGCTGAGTACAATGGCCAGCGCGGCTCTGGGCGCGTAATGTCGCTATCCATGCGCCGCAGTCCGATCTGGATTCGCCATCCCTTCCCAACATCAGCCCAACAATAGGTCACAGATGAATTGGTGTCGTCGCATAAGCTTGTTCGCTTCTTGCGCTTTCTCGTTTATTGCCATTTTGCCGCACGCCGGCGCCGCTGATGTCGGAGTCAAACAGCAAAAAATTCTGCGCGTAGTCGGCCAGACGATCAATCCCGGTCCGATCGATCCGGCCCACGTCAATTCAATTCTGGGCGCGAACATCATCGAAAATATTTTCGAGCCGATGTTGCAATACGACTATCTCGCCCGGCCCTTGAAAGTCGTGCCAAATACCCTGACGGCACTGCCTGTCGTCAGCGGCGGCGGGCTGGTGTGGATCTGCCACTTGAAGCGCGGCATCCTGTTCGCTCCCGACCCGGTTTTCAAGGACAAGCCGCGCGAACTGACGGCCGGCGACTACGCATACAGCATCCGGCGCCTGTTTGATCCGCGCTATCTGTCGAGCCAGTTTTTCATGGTCGATGGCAAGATTGTCCGCGCCAATGCACTGCGCGAGGCGGCGCTCGCCGGGAAGCCGTTCGATTACGACAAGCCTATTGCCGGCCTCACGGTTATCGACCGATATACGCTAAAGATCACGTTGACCGAGCCGGATCTTAATTTCCTGCATGTGCTCGCTCAGCAAAACCTCGCCGCAGTCTCGCGTGAAGTCGTAGAGCACTATGGGGCCGGAATCAACCAGCATCCAGTCGGCACCGGCCCGTTCCGCGTCGTTCAGTTCCAGGATGGTAGCCGCATCACGCTGGAGCGCAATCCCAACTTTCGCAATGAAGTCTTCGATGCTGATCCTGGTAACGATGAACGCGCACAAGCAATTTTTTCTCGTTTGAAGGGCCGCCGTTTGCCAATGGTGGACCGTGTGGAATTCAACATGACCGTGGAAGATCAGCCACTGTGGCTGGCCTTCCTTAATCGTGATTACGACTATCTGTACGAGATTCCCACTGCCTACCTTCCCGGGGCGCTGGTCAAGGGACAGCTTACGCCCGAGCTGGCAAGGCAAGGCATCGGTTTGCAAAAATATGCGTATCCCGCGATCTGGTACACCGAATTCAATATGAAAGACCCGGTCGTCGGTGGCTACAC
>JBDTPE010000523.1:0-2636 GCA_039932875.1 Betaproteobacteria bacterium
TGTTCCTTTCGATAAATCGAAGGCCCAAGCGCATCGCCAATGACGCGCCAGAAGTGATTGCCGAAAACCTGAAGGTGATGAGGGAGAACCAAATATCTTGGCGCGAAGCCAATGAAACCGCCATACAAGAATCGCCTTTTATTGCCACGGATTCATCGCAAACCCGCATAGATGCTTGTTTGTGTCCTTAGATTTTGATTCCTGTTGTCTTGGGTTCGAGCCCCATCTGACCTTGCCCTCGAAAAACGTATCTCTTGCTGAGTGTTTCAATCCAAGCAAGGAGAACGGAAATGACGATGACGACAAAGAGGGCGCGCTACACGCTCGAATTCAAGCAAGAGGCTGTGCTGCTGGTGGAAGGTGCCCGGTCGCAAGAGCGATGTCAACGACGCGCAATGGCTGCAACGGTTGCATGCGTGCGGACTCCTTCGTCCGAGCTACCGGCCCGAACGACACATCGCGGCGCTGAGGGCCTTTTTACGGTTGCGCGAAAGGCATCTGGACTATGCGGGTTCCCACATCCAGCACATGCAAAAGGCGCTGACGTTGATGAACCTGCAGTTGCACCATGTCGTCAGTGACGTCATCGGCGTGACGGGAATGAGGATTATCCGTGCCATCGTCGAAGGTCAAAGGGACCCCGACGAACTTGCGACGATGCGGGATGCCCATCTTCGACGGTGCATTCCGTCAAGGAGAGATGAACTGTCGCAGGTACTTTGCAACGGCCTCTTGACATTACCTGAGTGACAAGGTCCATAGTGCGATCTCTATTCACCAACGTCAAAAAGGAAACATCATGATTGCTTTTCATGTCAGCGATATGACGTGCGGCCATTGCGTCAGCACAATCACCAAGGCGCTCAAATACACTGACAAGAATGCCAAGATCACCATTGATCTTGGTCAGCGGCTAGTTCAAGTTGACCCAGTCGAAGCCGAAGCTCAGGAACTGAGTGACGCAATTGCCGAGGCGGGCTATAGCCCAGTCCTGCAGGCGCCACCATGAAAATTATCGGGAAAGACTCTGTCGCGCGCACAGAACTCTGATCGCCGAATCAATTGGTTGTTTTTGGATTCAATGCTGATTCAACCATGGCTCAAGTTGGACTCAGACGAAGTCTGATGGGCAATTCGCGAATCGATCCGAGCATCCTGCGGAGCAGAAATAGTACCTCCGTCCTTTGAACTCCTGGCCGGTCGCCGCGGTTTTCTTATCCACCTGCATTTGGCACACCGGGTCGATCACACGATGGTGGTTAGTGTCGATCTGGTTGAGGGCGAACATCTCAACTTCCTGCGGTAGATTCTTGAGCTTCACCGACCCGGCAGCGTCAATCGTGAACGTCGGATTTATCAATCGCGCCAATGAATCTGCCACTGGTGCGGTGCACAATATTTCGCCACCGGTGGCCAGCGCCGCTGTGCGCGCCGCAATGTTGATGGTCGTCCCGAAATACCGGTTTGCGCGGTATAACGCCGACCCGTGGTGCAACCCGGTTCGCAGCGCCGGGAAGTTCCATATTCCTTCGACCTCCCGGTACAGCTTCAAGATCGACTCGATCGCACTTGCTGGTTCAGGAAACACAAGGAATGCGTTGTCGCCGGAGAGTTCCTGCACTTGCCCATGCGGCACAACGGCCAAGCGCACCATTCGGGCGAAATCCTCGACTAGATCGGCGGCTGCGTGTTCACCGTGGGAATCAGTCAACGCTGTGTATCCGGCAATATCGACAAAGCAGAACGTCGCCGTCACATCCGTGCCGGATTGCGCCTGCGGCGCGCTGCACGGCGAATCACGTCGTGGCATGGCTGGCAATGACTCAGGCACCCGTGTCGCCTTCGTGGACGATCTGGATCCAATCCTTGCCACTGTTTCTGCTGATGAAGACATTGCGTCGTGTGGTTGTTATCGCCATTTCGTCCCTCACGACTGGATTGAATGGAATGAAGGCCACTGCGTCGCCATGCATGGAACGCAGGGTCAACTCGTTCTCCACAAGCTTTGGACCCAGACTCTTCCTCACAAGCTTGGCCCGCTTGCTGTGTGTGCCGTACCAGATCGCGTCGCCTGATGGTTCCACGGTCACTGGCGCAAATGTCTCCGCGCCGTCGCGCGACAAGTACATACCAGTGGAGGTCCCGATTGCCACCGTGGCGGGGTCGTCTGGGTGTACGGCGAGGCGTGTGATCTCACCGGAGAGCCCTGTGGACGCCGCACGGCTCCACCGCGCCCCACTGAAGAACAGCCCATGTACATGGGTGATCCGGATGGCCTCGGGCGCAGTGTGGGCCAGCAAGGGCAGTGGAGCGGCAAACCACACGAGGAAGACCCAGGCAAGGGCGGCAGTGAATCGGGAAATCATGGGCATTGTTGTTGAAATTGAATTAGGCGATGCTGCAGGCAGATCGGCAAATCCCGTAGCAAAAAGGCAGCATTCGCGGTAAGCCAGGATAGCAATTTCATGATGTTCAAAAGACCGAATTCTCGCTGAGCGGCAGTGCCAGCCCAAGCGAGCGCGTTTAGCGGGAGCACCGCGCGCACCAGTATCGAGGCAAGTGCAGCGATGCCCATATTTCACGGCAATCGCGACGATCGGCGGGTCGCCGGGAACGTTTCGGCGCAAAAATTTCCC
>JBDTPE010000524.1:0-2628 GCA_039932875.1 Betaproteobacteria bacterium
GCGATGAACAAGCTGTATACACGCAAAAAAACTTTGCTCACGGTGGACCTCGTTGTCAACACTCGCGCTTAGTGCGCTGCTGATTTCATGGTTACACCATAACAAGAACCTCCATACGCCAAAGTAGGCATCGGGCGGGCAAGAGACGTGGCCCGTGGCGCAATTTCCCGTCAGAGGACGCCTACAAACGACCGTCCTGTGGTTACGCTTCAGGACTCGGCATAACCGTCGACTATCTGTTTGGCCAACGCGTCAAAAAGCGTCTCAAATTGCGGCTTCATCGCCGTCCAATATGCATATGCATCCTTGCCGCCAGAGGGTACGGTGAGGGCAGTTGGATTCTTCAATGTCGACGAAAGCAGCAAGGAATCGCTGCTTGCATTGGCGTGTCGACCATATAGCGACACCGACAAATTGAATACGCCAAAGACTTTCTTGTCGTTGTAGAAGCCCAAATTCAGCTCGAGCGCCGTGCCGGTCTTCGCGGCTTCGCGAGCCTTACCGTAAAAATCGTTATTGCCACCAAAGGCGCCCATGAGCGATGTTGGCCGATACTTCAAGCCTGCCACTGGCGTGCGGTACATGCCATAAAAGTAGCCGGTCTTGAACAGCCCCCCCTTTTTTACTTCAGCGTCGGTCGTTGTCTTCTCCTCACCGCTTACTGTCTTGTAAAACTCTGCAGCGGCGACCGCCTGCGGCCCCTGCACGTCCAACCCAGCGAGCTTGAGACGAGCTATGAGTAAATCCAGCGCCTCTGCCGCAATTTTTTCGGCATCTTCCTGCTTCAGATGCTCATTGATCGGTTCGCGCGAGGCGAAGTCAATTTCGACCCCGGTACCAGCCTTCATATTGAGCAGGGTGGTCGCCCCCGCTAACAGGCTGGCAGTTATCTTTTTGTCAGTATTCCCCTCGCCTGATAGCAGGGTCAAGCGTTCCAGGCTGACGCCGGTACGCATATTGGCCGCGGCAATGACAATTTTCCGATCCTGCGATTTGTCGACATAGCGCATGCTTGAGCTGGTCGCCCACTCCGCCGTTTGCGCAATCGCTGTGGTTGACAACAATATTGCGGTAGCAACCGCAAGGCGGCCAAATAAATTCTCGTTCTTCATGTAGTGTCCCGTAAGGTCGATGGCAAAAACTGCTTCGCCATCAGTAGTGCGGGAACGGTGACATATTCGGCTCATCTGGCGCCGAAAATCACGAAAGTGGTGTGCAAAAAAAGACCGCAGCCGAAGCCGCGGTTCAAAGGGGACGCTAAAATGTTGCGGTTACGACTTGGCGCTCAGGCGGCAATGGCCATCTCCGCTTCGTCTGCACCCTGTTTCATGACATTGGTTAGCAGGCTGTACACCGCCAGCCAAGCATCGCGCACTTCGATGGTGAACTCGGGGCCGAGAGCAGCTTCCAACGTATAGATCAAGGCGTTGCCGACGGTGGCGTAGTGTGTGTCGATCACGCCGTAGCCAACGTGACGTGCGCCCAGCTGCTTAACCACCGGAACCAGCTTATCGAGGTCATTGAGACTCTTTACTGCCGCGCCCAGCATCGTCATGAGCAGCTCGCCCTGGCGCTTGATGTCGCCTTTGAACATGGGCCGCAGACTGGGGTCGAGATCGAACAGCTTGGCGTAAAACAACTCGGCTGCGACGGGTGCGATCGGGCGGATGGCTTCAAATGACTGTTGCACCAGCGCAAAATGTTGAGTAATCACGGGCTTTTCCTTGATGTAGTAGGTTATTGATTGGGAATGGACACTTTTGCAGAAGCGAGCCAATCAAACGTCGCCTCACCGCGCTGCCGGGAAGCCGTCACCATTGCCTCGACGTAATCGTCCGCACCAGGCAACGAGAAAATGTGCTTCACGGCTCTTGCAGGTGTTTCCAATTTGCGCCGCAACACACGAAATGCATTGGCATAAGCTTCACTGGAGTCGATTGGATATTGATAGTCGAACATTTTTGGTTTTCTACGCTTTTGCAGACAAACCCATATGAGCAGCAACTGTGCCAACATGGAATATCTTTATAAATCAATGTCATAACGCGACACTACGGCGCGCGAACCTGCAGTGAGTGTTGGCGATTGCCGACACCTCTGGGAGCGACCTCTGTAAAACATTGATTTTTAAGCGGAAAAATTGTCGGCGAATGCCAACAAATAGCGGATGCGGTTTAGCGTTACCGGGATCTCGCTAGGTCGGGTTCAAACTTCCTTGAACGTCTGCGGATCGATTTCGTGGCGATTAAGCAGCGTGTAGAAATCGCTGCGATTTCGCTTGGCCAGTTTGGCCGCGTCTGTCACGTTTCCACGCGTGACTTTCAGCAGATTGATCAGATAGTCTCGTTCAAAGTTGCGCCTTGCCTCGTCGAACGGAATCATCTCTTCAGCGGCGGCCTTCACCGCCCGCTCAATCAGCGCGTCCGGTATCGACACATCGGTGCCGAGTGCCAGGCATTTCTCAATCACGTTCTGCAATTGTCTGACGTTGCCCGGCCACGACTGTTGCGCGAGCAAGCGCAGCGCATTCGGTGACAGCGTGCTGCCCTCCCGGTCATAGCGCGGCCCCATCTGTTTCAGAAAATGTGCCACCAGCAGCGGAATATCTTCGCGCCGCTCGCGTAGCGG
>JBDTPE010000525.1:0-2627 GCA_039932875.1 Betaproteobacteria bacterium
GTGGAAGCGAGGAAAGACGGCATCTACGTCACCTTCGAGGGGGAAGGTGCACCGAAGGAACCCGTGCGTTACGACATGGCGTTGATGAGCGTGGGGCGCGCACCCAATGGCAAAAAACTCAGCGCGGATAAAGCCGGTGTGGCGGTTACTGATCGCGGCTTCATCAACGTCGATTCTCAGATGCGCACCAACGTGCCGCACATTTTCGCCATCGGCGATATCGTCGGCCAGCCGATGCTCGCGCACAAAGCTGTGCACGAGGGCCACGTTGCCGCAGAAGCCGCTGCTGGTCAAAAATCGCATTTTGATGCGCGGGTGATTCCGAGTGTTGCCTATACCGATCCGGAAGTGGCATGGGTGGGTGAAACTGAAGACAGCGCGAAGGCCAAGGGCATCAAATTCGGCAAGAGTGTATTTCCTTGGGCAGCGTCGGGCCGTGCGATCGCAAATGGCCGCGATGAGGGCTTTACCAAGCTCATCGTCGACGCAGAAACACACCGCGTCATCGGCGGCGGCATCGTCGGCACGCATGCGGGCGACCTGATCGGCGAAATCGCGCTCGCTATCGAGATGGGATGCGACCCGACAGATATCGGCAAAACCATTCATCCGCATCCGACACTGGGCGAGTCTATCGGCATGGCAGCCGAAGTGTTTGAAGGGGTTTGTACCGACCTGCCGCCGCAGAAAAAGTAGTTTTACGATGAAAGTCCAGCACTAGCGCGGCTCCTGGATGCTTTTTGTCTGGAACGCCGCGCCGATTGGCGCTATGCGTTCCATTGCATAAAAAGCACTTCAACCAGCCGCTTCATGGCTCCAAGCCTGCAAGCTGTAGTGCAGGAAGACCTACCGTGCAATCACTTGCCGAAGCGCCGAATGTTTCGAGATCGTGGTCCGGGTGCGTTATCGAAATTGTAGGTAAATACCCCTGCGTTCACCCCATCTTCGCCAGCAAAGTCAAGCGATGCGGAGCCGATCACCTGTACGTTGGTTGCGCCGGTCCCATCGATCAATCCACCCAAAATGACATTGGGCGCGCGCCCGGTTTCGACGAGTTTCCCCTCGTACCTCGTCGCCGATACCCAAGTTCCGGCTTGCAACGTGTACCAGACCGCTTTGCCATCAGCACCATAGGTAAACCACGCCGCAAGTAACTGATCGGTAGCATTCTGCCAAATGAACAGCCCGGACCCGGGGTTGCTTGGGTCCCACCAGTGATCCGAATAGTTGAGACGAACCGCTGGAGCCGTTTTAGCAGCGCGATGATCTGCAACGACCAGTGACAAGTTGCTCGCGATAGTCGCGAACACGACTTCGAAGGAAAACAAACGTGCTTCAACAATATCCAGCGTGTATTGCCCTGCGGGCACGCGCCCGATTTCCACCAGCAACGAAGGCGCCGGTGGCAAGCCAACGGCGCACGGCGGCGGCGGACCGAGCGAAATATCAAGCCGAATCCTGCCACTTGCCGTACTAACGCGGTAGCCCGGACCGACATAGTTCGAGTTCGCACACGTTCGCGGAATTTTCAGGAATATGGAGTCCGCAGAAGTTGGTTGCGGCGGCGTAAATACGACAGCGTCCGCGGGCAAAATTTGCGCCTCAGCGAGGCTGGTAGCCAAACCAACGACCAGAGTCAACAATCCTACGGCAACTTGAATGGCTACACGCATGTGGTGTCCGACAATTCAAAGGATAGAAGTAGCGTCCAATCATGCCACGATTCGGCTGGCAAAGGCCCCGGCAATCGAACACGTAGAGATCGGTGTATAAATCCAAGCGCTGCGAAAGGGTTTCACAATTCGCACATACAATATCAGGATGTCTAATTCACTATTTTTCCGCCTCGCCAGCATTGCCGTCATGTTGGCAATCTGGATTCTTTCCTTCCTACCGGGGAGCGCGATGCCAAACATCCCCGGCACCGACAAATGGCATCATGCCCTAGCCTATTTTGCGCTGATGTTCTGCTGGGGACAGTGGTTCATACGCCCTCTTCCCAGACTAAAGCTCGCCATCATGTTCGTTGTGATGGGCGCCTTGATCGAGTGCCTGCAAGGCATGACTACCTACCGCAGCTTTGAATGGCTTGACATGCTGGCTGACGCGATCGGCGTCGCGTTCGCGTGGGCATTGGTGACGGCGCAACTAGCTGTTCAACGCCGATTCGCGCCGCAGCCCGGATCAACTCGCCCAGTCGAATAGATGGTATGGAGACAGTTATCGACCATCTCGTGCTGGGAACCGCCGATCTTGCGAAGGGTTCCGTATGGCTGGAGCGTTATTTTGGCGCAGCACTCTCGCCCGTTGGCACGCACGCTCGCATGGGAACGCACAATCGCTTGCTATCGCTGGGGTCGGGCTGCTATCTCGAATTGATCGCTATCGATCCTGCTGGGCAGATGCCGTTCATGAAGCGCTGGTTTGGCTTGGACACGCCCGATGTACAGGAACGAATTGCGTTACGGCCACGGCTGCTGGGTTGGGTTGCGCGCACCAGCAAAATAGACGAGTTGTCGGCGCGCACTGGCGGTGTGATTGGCACTGTGCACCGGATGACGCGCGGTGATTTTAGTTGGCGAATCACCATTCCCAATTCCGCCGCCGCGCTGTCCTTGCCCAGCATG
>JBDTPE010000526.1:0-2616 GCA_039932875.1 Betaproteobacteria bacterium
CGTGAAGCAGAGGCCGCCGCTCTGGCACGCCAAGCAAGTGACAAACGAGCGAGTGAACAGGCTGCGTTGCGCGCTCAAAAGGAGAAAGAGTTGCAATCGCTGGTCGCAGCAACCAAAACTGCCGAACAGGCGCTGAGCAAACACGAAGCCGCAATCAAGATCGCATCAGACAGCAGTCAGCTAGACCGCGAACGTGAACAACAACTGTCGTCGCAACGCGAAATGGCGACGAAGGCGAGGGCTGCATCGGCAGTGCAAATCAAGATTGAACATGAAGCAGTCAACGCGGCGAGGGCGCGTACCGCCACTGAGCGCGCACTCAAAGTTGATGCCGAAGCGCAATTGCGCAGCGAGAATGAGCTTGCCGCTGCTGTAGAAGCACGGGCCATTGCTGATCGTGAAGAGACGCAACTTAACGAGCAGCGCTACGAGGCGGAAAAACGCCTGGTTGACGCCGTAAAGAAACGCAAGCAGGCCGAGGAAGTCGCCCTAGGTGCCGCGACGGAAAGAGCGGCACAGGACGACGCGGCGACACGCATCGCTGCTGAACGAACCGCAACCGAGAACGCGCTTGTTGAAACGGCGCGCCAACGGGCTGCTGCTGAAACGGCAGCGAAAGGCGCTGCTGAGCACCGGACCAATCAGGAACGAGAACTTCTGGAGTCCGAAAAAATCCGTGCCGAGAGCGAAGAGGCCGCTACGAAAGCTGCAGTCGAAAGAGCCGACGCCGAACGTGCGCTGGATCGCATCGCCAGCGAGCACAGGGAATTTGGTGAACTGTTGCGGACATCGAATGAAATGCCGCCACCGCCGTATCGTGAACCGCCCAAACCACGCACGCGACCCACTAGCCCCATTGTTGTTGCGCTGGTTGCGCTGGTTATGGGAGCGGGCGCCGGTTATATCGCGAGGTCTCCGGAGTTTATGGGAGAGCCGGTCTCGGTCGTGCCAGCAACGACCCGTCCCGAAGTGGTAAAACCCGTGACGGCATCGCTTCCGGCGCGCGAAGAAGGTGAACCTGTGATTGAATTGCGGCTCGATCGCGCGCTCGAATCGTTTTCCCGTATGCGACCGTCCGGCGAAACTGGCGGCAAGACGAACTAGCCAACATTGCGCTGCGGACACAATTTCCAACGAAAGCAAGAAAATGTATCTCACCTACTTCGACGGTCAGTGGACCGAAGGCAACACCCCATTATTTGGCGCGATGGACCACAGCGTCTGGCTGGGTTCATCGGTGTTTGACGGTGCGCGCTCCATTCGCGGCCAGATTCCTGATCTTAAACTCCATCTTGAGCGCGTCATCCGCTCGGCCACCAGCCTGGGCATGATTTGTCCGCTCGGCGTCGAAGAAATGACCCGGCTTTGCCTTGACGGGATCGGCAAGTTTCCCAACGATGCGGAGCTTTATATTCGCCCGCTGGTGTTCGCCACCGATGGCCTACTCATCCCGGTGGCGGATAAGTCCCGCTTCGCGCTCACGTTATTCGATGCGCCCATGCCACCGTTCAGCGGATTCTCGGCCTGCCTGTCTGTACTGCAACGCGCCGATCCGTCAATGGCACCGACTGACGCCAAGGCGTCATGCCTTTATCCTAATTCCACACGTGCATTGCGCGAAGCGAAAGAGCGCGGTTTCGACAACGCGGTGGTTTGCGATAGCAAGGGGCAGGTTGCCGAATTCGCCACCGCCAATATTTTCTTTGTCACCCCTGGTGGCACCGTGGTGACGCCAGTGCCGAACGGCACTTTTCTCGCGGGTATTACGCGTGCGCGGGTGATCGGTTTGCTGGCGCTGGAAGGTGTGAAGGTTGAAGAACGCGCGGTGCTGCCTGGCGAACTGGAAACGGCGGTTGAAATTTTCAATACCGGCAACTTCGGCAAGGTCACGCCTTGCACCCGTTACGAATTGCGCACATTGCCAGTCGGGCCAATTACGACACTGGCGAGAGAAAAATACATGGCGTTTTCTGCCAAAGCGCAGATTTGAGCGCTACCCAAGCGATTCAACAGAAAGCAATTCCGCGCGCGTCACCAGGAACACCACGCCATCACCCGCGCTGGTTTCCGCCCAGGTAAGCGGCAGGTCGGGGAATGCGATCTCCATCCCTTCCCGATTGAAACCGACTTCGACCACCAACAGTCCGCCTTCATTGAGGTGCTTTGGTGCTTCGCGCAAAATGACGCGCACGTGGTCGAGCCCGTCGAAGCCGCTAGCCAGGGCCATCTCCGGCTCGCGCAGGTATTCCTGCGGCAGAGCGGACATAGATTTTGCGGTCACATATGGCGGGTTGGAGACGATGAGGTCGTAGCTACGCCCGCCGAGTTCGTCAAACATGTTTGAGCGCATCGCCTGAACGCGATCCGTCAATTCATAATCACCGATGTTTCGGCGCGCTACTTCCAGTGCATCAGCTGAAAGATCGACAGCGTCGACCGTCGCGTTCGGAAACGTAAGTGCGGTCAGGATGGCGAGGCACCCCGAACCAGTGCAAAGGTCTAGCGCGCTTTCAATACCTTCGGGATCGTCCACCCAGGGTGACAAGTCTTCGCGCAGTAATTCGGCGATAAAACTGCGCGGCACGATGACGCGTTGATCCACATAAAACTTGTACG
>JBDTPE010000527.1:0-2610 GCA_039932875.1 Betaproteobacteria bacterium
CCCAATGCAAACACCGATACCAGTGTTGCGGTCAGATATCCGGTGGTGCCCCGCAACGACTTGAGTGTGCTGATATGGGCACCGTGCGCGTCGTAGTCGAACATGAGGCGGCCAGCGGGGATTACTCTGGTTTTTGCCGTGTCGCAAACCCATTCCGCCAATTCGTGGCCCAGGCGATAGAGATTGGCTTCGCTGTTGCGTCGCGGCAATTCATAGCGGCCGAGAATCGTGTTGCGATCAAGGCCGTCCGGCAGGCTGTGCAGTGTGAATCCATCGTTATCGAATTCGGCAAAGTCCGCCAGCTCGGTCTGTGTCAGGTCCATGAGCATGCGTGCGTGGCGATCCAGCGCGGCACGGCTATCGGCTGCGCGAATACGCAACTTTTCCTGAACTTCTTCATCAAAGTTTTCCAGCAGCATTTGCCGCGTGCGCACCATCGCTTCGCTGATCTCGCCAGAAAGGTCGAGTTGCAATTGCTCGAAGCTCGCATTTATTTCGTCGTGCCCACGACAATCCTGATAAATGGACGCAATCCGCCGCTCAAGGTCCACGCCCGAACCGATTGCGCCCAGCACTTCGTCGCTGGCGCCGAATACGCCTTCAAACAAACAAAATTTTTCCGCCAGCAGTTGATAGACACGTGCGTCCGCTTCATTGGTGCGATCGACAAAGTTAACAACAACCACATCGTGCTTCTGCCCATAGCGATGGCAACGCCCGATGCGCTGTTCAATCCGCTGCGGATTCCAGGGCAAGTCATAGTTGATCACCAGCGAGCAGAACTGAAGGTTGATGCCCTCCGCGCCCGCTTCCGTGGCGATCATGACGGTGCCGCGATCACGGAAATGTTCGACGAGCGCCGCGCGTGTATCTGCCGTCTTTGAACCGGTGATATGCGTCGTTCCTGCGTGACGTTGCAACCAGTCTTTGTAGATTGTCTGTGCGCGCGGATCGCTATTGGTGCCGTTGAACAGGACGATTCCATCGCCGTATGCGGTGTCCGCAAGCAAGGTTAGAAGATAGTCTTGCGTTTTTCTCGATTCGGTAAAGATGATCGCTTTCCGCGCCGCGCCGAGTCGATCCAGTTCAATGAAAGCGCGGTTCAACGCGGTCAGGAGTGCTCGACCTTTCGAGTTGTCGCGAATGCCACGCGCCAAGGTTACGAACTGCCGTAGCTCGGCGACTTCAGCTTCTGTGATGCGGCGCTCTTCGCCGCCCGGTGACGATGGAGTTGATACATCCTCGGTCCACTCCTCCGCGATCTCATCGAGTACCTCATAGTCACTCTCGAGCTCTTCCACGAGATTCGCGGGCGGCATGTCTCCATCCAGGTCGCGCTGCAACCGGTTAGCCATGGTTTCGAGCGCACCCGCGATCGCGTGCGTTGACGAAGCCAACAACTTCCACATGACCAGTGAAATCAATTGCCGCTGGCTGTTCGGTAACGCCTTCAGATTCGGCCGTCGCAAATAGTCCGCGACCAAGCCGGAGAGTTCCTGTTCTTCGCGTGCGGGTGAGAACTCCTCGACGATGGCGATACGCGCGGTGTACGAGACATATTGGCGAACCTGTCGCCGCAATGTGCGCTGGCAAATCGGCGCGATTCGGGATTTCAGATTGTTGAACGACTGGTCGTTCATCTGTCCGCTGTATTGCGAGCGAAAACTGTCCACATCGCCAAACACGCGGTCATCGATCATGCTGACCAAACCGTATAGTTCTAGCAGTGAATTCTGTAGTGGCGTCGCCGTTAACAGCACCTTGGAATTGACGCGGGCAAGTGCGTCCTTCAACGTTTTCGCAATGACATTGCTGGGCTTGTACACATTGCGAAGACGATGCGCTTCGTCGAAAACGACAAGGTCCCATTCGATAAGCTTGATGTCGTCGGCTTTGGACTTGGCGAACTGGTAGGAACAAATGATTGGGCCGGACGGTAACGTAAATGCGCTTTTCTGTTCCTGCTTACGAATGGCGTTGTAGTTTTTAGACTCAAGAATAAAACCCTGCAATCCGAATTTGTCCGATAACTCCTGGTGCCACTGCTTTCGCAAATTGGCAGGGACGATGATAAGTATTCGGCGGCGGCGCTCGGCCCAGCGTTGAGAGATGACGAGTCCGGCTTCGATTGTTTTGCCAAGCCCCACTTCATCAGCGAGGATCACCCCGCGAGAGAGTGGGTTCCTGCAGGCAAATAAAGCTGCTTCAACTTGGTGCGGGTTTAGATCAACTTTGGCGTCGACTAGTGTTGATGCGAGCGATTCAACTGTGTCCCCTGCCGCCCGACGTGTCAGCAGCCAGGCGTAATACTGGCTCTGTTGCGGTGTCAGGTGTGCGTGAGGGCGATTGGTCATTGAGTTTTGATGAGCGTGCCGAGTCTAGTTATAAACCCTAGCACTGGCGCGCCTCCCAGGCCAACAATGCTCGTAAACGCGCGCCAGTGCTAGAGTTTGTTGTTATTTTGCTATGTAGCTATCGCTCTATCCTACCCCATCGCCCTGCCTTAAATACCTACCCGTGAAGGTAGGTTTCCCACAGTTTCCGCACTCGCCTCACTTCCTGTAATACGTCACCCGCAACAGCATCGTCCTTGCAGGAAGAGCGCGTTCC
>JBDTPE010000528.1:0-2607 GCA_039932875.1 Betaproteobacteria bacterium
GACTTGAGCGCCACATTGCCCACGAAGCCATCGCAAACCACCACATCGGTGGTGCCTTTGAAAATATCGGTGCCTTCGACATTGCCGTAAAAATTCAAGCCGCTGGCGCGCAACAACTCGGACGCGCGCTTGACGACTTCGTTGCCCTTGATGTCTTCCTCGCCGATGTTGAGCAGCCCGACCGTAGGGCTCGGCTTGTGCTCGACGCAAGCGACCAGTTCAGAACCCATGATGCCGAATTGCAACAGATGCTCTGCAGTGCAATCGACATTTGCCCCCAGATCGAGCACGTAAACCCGGCCGATTTGTGTCGGCATAATCGATGCGATGGCAGGACGATCTATGCCCGGCAGAGTCTTGAGCACGTAGCGCGATATGGCCATCAGCGCGCCCGTATTGCCGGCGCTGACCGCAGCCTGCGCTTCGCCGGATTTCACCAGGTCGGCCGCCACGCGCATCGATGAGTTTTTCTTGGTACGCATGGCGAGCGCCGGCGGTTCGTCCATACCGACGACCTCGGAGGCATGACGCACAACCAGGCGGTCACCGAAGGACGATTTTTCCTGCTTGATGTGCGTTTCGATATCGGGAGCCAAGCCCACCAGAACAACCCCGGCGGCAGGATCATCACGCAGCAACGCCAGCGCGGCTGGAACAGTCACAGAAGGACCGTGGTCGCCCCCCATGCAATCGACAGCTACGGTTACCCGCATGCGGAGTTACCGCGTGTGATGCCAGTCACGCCATACCGGGCTAACCCGCATGGACTATCGTAAACAGCCACGGACTAACGCGAACAACCGCGTAAGAACCTACTCGCCCTTGGCCCGGATGACTTTTTTGCCTCGGTAAAAACCATTGGGACTGATGTGATGACGCAGGTGCACTTCACCCGTGGTCGGTTCAAGCGCAAGCGGTGCAACACACAGCGCCTGGTGCGAACGATGCATGCCGCGTTTGGACGGCGACTTCTTGTTTTGCTGAACAGCCATTTAACTACTCCTTCGATGAATTCATCTTTTGCCTGAGCCCCTGCAAGGCACTCAAACCCATAATTTTTGCGCCAGCAGCATCTGCGTTTCCCGCGACACCCATCTGCCCCTTGCATCGTCCTGTTTCATGCCTCGGGTACGCCGGCAAAGCCAACAAAACTTCGTCCTCGATCAAAGCCATCAGATCAAGCGCAGTACTCGCCGCGATACAGTCAGGCTCCTCCGGGTTGTCGTCATATTCGGTATCCAGCGCATCCGCTGCCACCAAACGTAACGCCATATCGATATCAACAGCACAATCAAAATCATCCAGACAACGCTGGCACTGCAACTGCACGGCGCCACTGACACGCAACCGCAACAACGGGCGATTCCCGCCGTCAACATCCCCCTGAATCTGGAAATCGAGATTGCCGGTGCTGGATTGGAGACCCTCTGCCAAGCGCAACAACCCTGCAACTGGCACGCTGCCGGCTATGCACTGCCTGTCGTGAACAAGCTTCAGGCTGTCAAAGGTGGTGATTTTAACCTGTGAAGACACCGCAAACACGCAGCACAAATAAACGGCGAATGTTACTATTTCTATAGATTCTTGTCAAAGCCCTGTTACGGAAAATCCATAAAAAGCAGGTACTTAGTTACATCGCACTCAAAATCATGCGCGACCGCGAACTAATACTGGCCTCCTCATCGGTTTACCGATACCGCTTGCTTGCCCGCTTGCGGCTGCCATTTACCTCGGTATCTCCCGACATTGACGAAACGCCCCTTGCTGGCGAACCGCCAGATGCCACCGCTTTGCGCCTTGCGCTGGCCAAAGCGCAAGCCATCGTTGACGTGAATAGGTGCGCTTTGGTGATAGGTTCGGATCAGGTCGCCGACCTGGACGGCACGCCGCTGGGTAAACCTGGTAATCATGAAAGTGCCGTGCGCCAACTGCAGATACTGCGCGGAAAGCGCGTGATGTTTCATACTGCACTGTGCTTGCTGGACGCCGCCAGCGGTAGACACCAAATCGAAAACATTGCCACCACCGTGTACTTTCGCGATCTTAGCGATCATCAAATCGAACGCTATCTGCGGCTGGAACGGCCTTACGATTGCGCTGGCAGTGCAAAAATCGAGGGCCTGGGCGTGGCGCTGGTACACAAAATCGAATCAGAGGATCCCACGGCATTGATAGGCTTGCCTCTGATGGCACTGGTGAACATGCTCTCCAATGAGCGCATTGAGGTTATCGAATAGGCAATTCCAATGGATTGAACAATTGACGAAGGCAATACCGCAGTGCGCAATCTCGACGTTACCCCGTCGTTCTACGACGTTATTGCCAACGCGCCCGTCCTAGGCACCTCCTGCGTACAGCGTAACGATCTGCAGTTTGCTGCGCTGCCGGTGCGCTTCGACCAGCCCACGTGGATAGCGCGGCTTATCGAAAACTGGGCGCCCGGCTCATCCGCATTCGAGGTCTGCTTCAACCAAATTGTAAACGGACCGGATGTCGATTTGCAGGAAGCCATTGCAGGCAAGGTTACCTTGACTGCCCATTAATCGCGTAAGGCATTTTTGCAGAAATAAAGCAGGCGCTGGCAAAGCGCGGCTATAAGATCCGTTT
>JBDTPE010000529.1:0-2600 GCA_039932875.1 Betaproteobacteria bacterium
ACGGCCAATTCACGCAGATGTTCGGTCGTTGCGTCCGCGTTGTCGCGCATTTGCGTCTGCAACTCAAGTAGACGGCGCTTGAAAAAATTACGTTGCGCAACCGACATGTACTCGGATTTCGGCTGTTTCATCAATTCTGCTTCAGTGAGTACGCCCGCAATGCGCGTCTCGGATTTCAATGAAGTCTTGGGTGCTGGTTTTGTCTGTGTTTTAGGCACGGCTGGTTGTTTCGCTTTCTCTACCGACTTAACGGTCATTTTGGTGACAGGCTTCGACACTGGTTTGGCAGGTGCTTTTGCGACCAGTTTCGGCGCGGATTTGGCTTTCGGCTTGGTGACGGCCTTTGGCGCAGGTTTCGCCTTCGCGATGACCTTAGGCGCAGGTTTTGCCTTGACTTTTGCAGCCGCCACTTTTGCTTTCTTGCCGTCGGCCTTGGCTTTCGGCTTCGCTTTTGCTGTAACCAACTTTATTTCTCCTGAGACAAAATATTGGTGCTGTGCGTGCGTTTTAGGAAACGCCGGAACGACAAAAACGCGTAAGTGTACTTAAACCGCACTATGAATTCAACGCAATTATTTTACCCGCCTAGTTTGGTTCGACGGAAAATTGACCGGTCCAGGAACAAGCAATGGCGCGCTTTTCGAAGGCATATGTCTTGAGAGTCGCGCCCTTGCTTGCTCTCGGCGCGGCGCTGCTGATTAAGAATGATTCTTGTTACAATCAGCGCCGGTTGCGATTATTCTTTGCCCTGCGCGTTTTTCGGCGCTCAGCAATTCACTTTGCGGCGTCACGCCCGTTCATAACCCTACGAATCCAATCCCAAGTCTGGCCGTTGCCCTCAGATGAACTCCCGCCTCTCAACATCGATGAACCGCGGCCTGCACCTCTTGGCCTTGGCTATTTCTGCGCTTCTGTTGGTGCCTTTAATCGGCATTTTCACCAGCTTGTTCGCCACCGATCAGGGAACATGGGCAAATTTGAGTCGAACGGTCTTACCCGGCCTTGCGGCCAACAGTCTGATGCTTGCCTGTGGCGTCGCAGCTGGCGTCGCAATCATCGGCACGCTGACCGCATGGTTGACTGCCAACAACGAGTTTCCTGGCAGACGACTGCTGGAATGGACGTTAATCCTGCCCTTGGCGATCCCGGCGTACGTGCTGGCCTACACCTATACAGATGTTCTGCAATACGCGGGGCCGGTACAGACTTTTCTGCGCGACAGCTTCGGCTGGCAAAAGCAGGACTACTGGTTTCCGGAAATTCGCTCCCTTGGCGGCGCGGTGGGAATGCTCACACTTGCTTTGTATCCCTATGTCTACGTGATCGCTCGCGTCGCTTTTCTGGAGCAATCGACGACGCTCAACGAGGCAGCGCGCAATATGGGGCTCGGCGCCTTTAGTGCGTTCACACGAATTTCGCTTCCGCTGGCACGACCGGCGATTGCGGCAGGTGTCGCGCTGGCGCTGATGGAGACGCTTGCCGACTATGGAACCGTCTCCTATTTCGGTGTACCGACTTTTACGACCGGCATTTTCAACGCCTGGTTCTCGCAAGGGGACCGCATTGCGGCTGCCAAGCTGGCGGTTGTTCTGATGGGCTTCGTTATTTTGGTGATGCTGCTGGAGCATTGGGCGCGACGCCGCGCGCGATTCCACCAGACGGCCGGTCGGTGCCATGTGCGCACGGACCTTTCGGGCGCAAAAGGCTGGTTGGCCACGCTACTGTGCGCGCTCCCAATCGTGGTTGGCTTCGCTATTCCCACCCTCATCCTGCTCAAGTTGGCGCTGACCGAAGGCGATGTGCAGTTTGGTGCGCGATTTATAAAACTGGCAGCGAACAGTTTTGGCGTTGCGGCGATTACCGCGCTTATCGCGGTTTCTGCAGCACTGCTACTCGCCTATGTGGCTCGCTCCTCGGGACAGCGGGTGCAGGCGTGGCTGAACCGGTTGGTCGGTCTCGGCTACTCGGTGCCAGGCACCGTCATTGCTGTCGGCATATTGATTCCACTGATCGCACTGGACCATTTTCTGGTCGATAGTATCGCCGCCATTTTCGGCTTCAAAACCGGCTTGATCCTCACTGGCGGGCTTCTGGTGCTGATCTATGCCTACTTGATTCGCTTTCTCGCTGTAGCCTTGCAGAGCGTGGAAGCGGGACTGAGCAAAATCACGCCCAATATGGACGACGCGGCACGCTCTTTGGGTTCCACACCATTTGAGGTAATGCGAGACGTTCATATGCCGCTGCTTCGAACCAGCCTGATCACGGCCGGTCTGCTGGTATTTGTAGACGTGATGAAAGAACTGCCAGCCACACTGGTCATGCGGCCATTCAATTTCGATACGCTGGCCGTACAAACCTACAATCTGGCGATGGATGAACGCCTCGCGGAAGCTTCTACCGCCGCTCTGGTCATCGTTGCCGTGGGACTGATCCCTTTGATCATGGCATCGCGTGCGATCACCAAACCGCAAAATTATTCCGCGTCGAATTTTGCACCTGTGGTGGCCGTGGCAACACAGCGTTAAGCAATGAAAAGTCCCATTGACTCGCGCCAATGGGACTTTTCAAAACACAAAATGTCTGCTGCGTTATTTCCA
>JBDTPE010000530.1:0-2595 GCA_039932875.1 Betaproteobacteria bacterium
GTGTGTGGGTCCGGCAAGCCCATCGCCCAGCTCACAATCACCGCAAAAGAAAGTGAGCCGATGAGGTAGGCAAGGATGATGCTGATCACGCTATTTGTCATGGCCATACTCTACAATACTTTGCATGGACACCATCTTCATCCGCGAGCTTCGCGCCGACGCGTGGATCGGCATCTACGAGTGGGAAAAACTTTCCCCGCAAACGCTGGATTTCAATCTCGACATTGGGCTCGATACGCACGTCGCCGGTGAAAGCGACAATATCCGAGACACGGTGGACTACGGCAAAGTGGTGGAGCGCATTCGCAGCGATTTGAAAGACCAGCATTTCAAGCTGCTTGAAGCGCTGGCCGAACATGTCTCGCAAGTCATACTGCATGACTTCAGGGCGCAGTGGGTGCAAGTGAGCGTAGCCAAAATCAACCACATGCGCGGCGTAAAAATGGTTGGCGTCACCATTGCGCGTAGACGCGATGATGCCAATGCACCAACCATTCCTGGGCCTAATGATGGGACGCTGGCCTGATCGCCAAAGCACCCGGCGATGATCAAATGGATTCTGGTGATGGTTGTGGTGGTTGTGCTGCTCGGTCTGTTCGCGCCACAACTGGCGAAGCTGGGACTGTGGAAGCTGCCGGGTGATCTTCGCTTCACGCGTAAGGGCCGCGACTACTTTCTGCCCATTACCAGCACGATACTGGTGAGTGTCCTGCTAACACTTCTGCTTCGGCTATTCGGACGGTAGCGATTGCGCGGCGCAGCTATTCGATCAACGCTGCATTCACTAATTTCGGTTTGACCACGTCAACAACGTTCTGCGGCGCCAAGCCGACGAGAAACCCGCGCTTGCCGCCGTTGATGAGAATGCGTTCGATGGCGAGGATCGATTCCTCCATATATACCGGCATCGGCTTTCGTAAACCAAATGGAGAGCAACCGCCCACCTGATACCCGGAATGACGCGTGGCGTCTTCGGGTTTGCACGGCGCGACACGTTTCGCGCCGATCTGCCGCGCCAGTTCCTTGGTGCTGACCTTGCGGTCGCCATGCATCAGTACGCATAGTGGATGGCGCTTGTCATCTTCGAAAATCAGCGTCTTGACGACATGGTGTTCGTCGACACCCAGTGACGACGACGAAATGCTAGTGCCGCCGTGTTCGACGTACTCATATACATGTTCGGTGTAGGTGATGCCATGTTGTTTGAGCATTGATGTCGCGGGAGTTTCGGAGTGCTTTGTCATTTATAAAATCCAGCATTGGCGGGGCATTTCAGCCAAAAAGGTCTGCGAAAGCGCGTCAATAGGCATTCTGACGCCTCATCCACGTGGATGATGCTGTGCGTGAATGCGCTTGAGCCGCTCGCGTGCGACGTGGGTGTAGATTTGCGTGGTTGTGATGTCCGCATGTCCCAGCAACAGCTGCACCACGCGCAAATCGGCGCCGTGATTAATCAGGTGGGTGGCGAATGCGTGACGCAAGGTATGCGGCGACAGCGGTTTGTCCACACCGGCTTTGAGCGCATAACGTTTGATCATGTGCCAGAACATCTGCCGCGTCATGGCGCTACCGCGTTGCGTGACAAACAAATCGGCCGTCTTTTTGCCGCCGAGAATATCGGTGCGGGCAGCATCCAGGTAGCGCTGAATCGCATCACTGGCGGCTTCCCCCAGTGGTACCAGCCTTTCCTTTGCCCCCTTGCCCATTACCCGCACCACGCCCATATCCAGACTCACTTGCGCCACTTTCAGCGTCACCAATTCAGTCACGCGAAGACCGCTGGCATATAGCGTTTCCAGCATCGCCCAGTCGCGCAGACCCAGCAGTGTTTCGTCGTCGGGGGCAGCCAGTAGCGCTTCCACATCGGCCTCGGAAAGCGATTGCGGTAAACCGCGTGTGAGCTTCGGCGACTGCAAATGCGCGCTGGGGTCGGCTGTGATCAGCTTCTCCCGCAATAGATAGTGAAAGAATCGCTTGAGCGCGGATGTCAGCCGCGCAGTTGAGCGTGCGCTGGCGTGCAATGCATCGATGCGGTGGCCGAGGAACGCTTGCAAGTGCTGCGGTTCGACCGTCAGCAATGATCCGGTACGCTCATGTTGCAGCCAGTCTGCAAGCTGTGAAATATCGCGCCCGTAACTCTCAATCGTGTTGCGAGCCAAACCGTCGGATAGCCAGAGACTGTCGGCGAATTGGTCGATGAGGGGGTCGCGCATCATTGCCTCCGCGTGCCTATTGAACCGGCACGAAGAAGTTTTGAGCGGTTCCTTCACCCCAGCCCTCTCCCAAGGGAGAGGGTGAGAAATGCGGAACGATAGGTAGAAAAATCATCGTTCCGGATCATTAGAACAGCGATGTCTCGCTGCGAGTGGACTCGTGCGCCAGCAACCAACGCTTGATCCTCAATGAATCATTCTTCTTGCCGCCCATGAAGCCGCCCAAACCGGTCGCTGCGACAACGCGATGGCAGGGCACGACGATCGGCACCGGATTTTGTCCACACGCCGTTCCCACCGCCCGCGGGGACGAATCGATGCTGGCCGAGAGTTCGCCGTAAGTCTGCGTTGCGCCTGCTTTGATGGCGCGCATTGCCTGCCA
>JBDTPE010000531.1:0-2590 GCA_039932875.1 Betaproteobacteria bacterium
GAATGCGTATCGTCAAACTCTTCGTAAGTGTGCTTCACCTTGGCGGTCGTCAGGCGTTTGGACAGAATCCTGGCACCGTAGTGAATATGGTATTGATCACGCCAGCCGCAATCGACAAAAATGCCCTTCAGCGTTTTCAGGTTGACCGCATATTTGGCGACTAATTCGATGGGGTCGTGCTTCTGCCATTGCTTCCAGCGTTGTTCGATGCGCTCGCCGGTTTCAAGATTGAACGGCAGTCGAAAACCCAATGGCGCCTTGGTATCCGGATCATAGCTGGCTGCCATTGCCAGGATCATCAGTGTATGGCCCTCGGTTTCGGATAGCTTTTCCTTCTTCCAGACGCTGTCGAGGAAATTCTTGACACGTCCGTCGTCCATGCCCATCGCAGCCCTCTTCTCTTCTTTCACCACCTTGATCGCACCGGCCTCACGCTTCATTTTGCGATGCTTCATCAGCTCCGTCAGTGTATTCGGCCAATCGTGCATGTAGACGAAATCAAAATAAGCGTCACCCGAATGGCTGGCGATTGCGCCCCAATATTTTGCATATTTCATTCCGTGAATGATGGCGCCATAACCGCCGGAAGACTTTCCGAAGCAACCGCGATGTTCACGCGATGCAAGTGTACGAAATTCGCGATCAACGAATGGGATTAGCTCTTTGGTCAGGTAGTCGGCGTAATTGCCGATTGCTGAAGAATTGATGTATTGGTTTCCGCCCAGCGCCGTAAAGCAGTCTGGAAAAACAATGATGGTCGGCCCCATCTTGCCTTCATGAATCAGCCGCGCGGCCCGTTCGGGAATGTTTTCGTCAAGATTCCGCCAGTTAATGTGGCTCAATCCCGAGCCCATGAATCCCACCAAGTCATACAACACCGGGAATCGCTCTCCCTTGGTATGGCCTGCTGCCAGCGCTTCGTCGTATTGCGGCGGCAGCCACACCGCCAGCTTGCGTTGATGCGGATCACCTAGCGCGTTGTCCGCGAGAATTACCGAGTTGTGCTCAAGGATGACGGTTCGGCCTTGCGGCCAGGCGGGACGTTTAAGAGCCATGTCTGCTTACTCCGGAAAATGCGATCGCGATTTCGCATTTTCGCACGGCACCTCTTTGCCTGATCAACGCATTGCGCCGGAGCTTCCCGCCATCTGGAAATTGCAATGCGAGCGGCATCGCCCGCAAAAAGCCGGGCCCTAGCTGCGCTTTGCAGTTACGACAATGGTTTCCAGTCTGGCAACTGCTTCCGCCTGAACTGCCGGCGCCGAGTGCACCGTCATTGCTACACCTTCTGCATCTGTTGCCAACTGCGAAACTTCATAGCCGCCGACCAGCAGACTTGTTACCACTACTGCGAACGCCGTCGCGACACAACTGTTGGAATGTGAAACGCTGTAGCCCGTGTATTTGCTCAAGAAGTTCTTCATGATGTGCTCCGTTTACTCCGATCATTTGGTTGGGTTGAAAAAGGTCATTTACTGCATGGCCGCACTTTAGGCCCGTCATCGCAATTGCAGAAGCGCTTTGCGACGAACCGCAGAAACAGACGGTTGAAGTACCGATAACGGCAAGCTGTGCTGCGTTGCCGAAGGCGCAGCGCGAACGGTGAAACATACCTATTTGCGTCGCATGTCGCGAAAGGTTCCCGATTTGGATATGTCAGGCCAGTCGTGACGCTCGGTGCCCGATGGTTTGGCTGCTAAAATCGACAGGTCATTCACAAGGAGCAATTCATGACCATTTCCCTGTATCAGGCGTCGGTTCCAGTCATCCAGAAATCGCTCACCGCGCTGAAAGTCGTACTCGCAAAGGCGGTAACGCACGCCGAAGCAAAGAAGATCGACGAAAGTGTCTTGCTGGCCTCACGCCTTTATCCAGACATGTTTCCGCTAACGCGTCAGGTGCAAATCGCCGCAGATTTCGGCAAGGGCCCAGTCGCTCGCCTGGCTGGTGTTGATCTGCCAAAATACGACGACACGGAATCGACATTTGCAGAGTTGGCAGCGCGCATCGATAAGACCCTCACCTTTGTCAGTACATTCACGCCTGCACAAATCAATGGCCAAGAGGATCGTGACATTCAGCTCACCATCGCCGGCAACCCGGTGACATTCAAAGGGCAGCCGTACTTGCTACATTTTGCGATGCCAAATCTCTACTTTCATATGTCGATGGCCTACGCAATCCTCCGCCACAACGGTGTGGATGTTGGCAAGCGCGATTTCATCGGTGGCTTCTAGTCCGAAAAACACGAATGCGGGGCCGCGGTGGGTGCGGTTTGCGCGGCGCGGCGCGCTCTCGCTGCTAGCCGTGGCCTTGCTCGGCTATGCGGTCATCGTGGCATACGTTTATTTTCGCCAGGAAGGATTGATTTTCCAACCTGCACCGTTGAGTCCGGATTACAAATTCACCATCCCCGATGTACAGGAGGTGAAGGTACCCGTTGCCGGTGCTGAGTTGTCTGCCCTGCACCTACGCCTGCCTGATCCCAAAGGCGTTGTGTTTTTTCTGCATGGCAATGCTGGCAATCTGCAAACCTGGTTAACCAGCGTGGACTTCTATCGGCGCGTTAATTACGATTTGTTCATCATCG
>JBDTPE010000532.1:0-2589 GCA_039932875.1 Betaproteobacteria bacterium
CAAACCCGGATCAGATTCACGTCACTGGTGTGCCAGTCGAAAGACCTCGCGCGGTCAGTCTTCACCTTTATGGCCGCACCATGAACAGCTTCAACACCTACGATCTTGCTGCGGGTACGCGTCGGCGCATAAATGTGAAGCACAACGAGAGTTAGTGTGCATTTTACCGATACATGCATCGCGTTCCGAGCCCACAAAAAGTAGACATGCTGTGGCGACGGAAGACGATACTGCGGCGGCCGATATAGGAGGGACGTAGTGCTGTGAAGGTTGTTCTCGCCGCCGAAGTTGTCAGAGAGGCTCATCTGAATCTCCTTTAAGGCATGGTTTGGACGTGGCAAGTTGGTGACTCAATCGATGAAAGCGTGATTAACCTGCGCAATACCGACTCGGACAGTGACAGCATGCTGGCCTCGTTATAGGCGGCCAGCAGCACATAGCACGTTGCCCAAGGCCCGCGTGCGGGGCGCAAAGTGACCAGCATCGTAGGGGGTGACGTTGGACGTGATGAGCAGAGCTTCACCCATCGCTCACGAACGCCGGCCGCACTGTGCGTCAATGCCCACGGACTCAGCCTGCTCGCGGACGTGTGATGCGAGGCCGACGACTGGCAAGGCTTGAAACAACTGCGCCGCTAAATCACCCGGCTGCAACTGTCAATCGCCGCTGAGAACGAACAACTCATTCACCTGCGAACCGCTTCCCGCGAGCAATGCGAAGTCATACGCACTATGGGCATCGGCGATGTCGCGGGAAAAACTTCGTGTAAGATCGAGCCGATACGGTTGCCGCATTGTTTGCATCATTTTTTTGCGTGTCAATGTCGATGCGCTGCGTTGACAGCCATTGACTTTTCAATTTCTTGCAATGATGTATTCATCTCTAAATTCAGGCTTTCTTGACACGCTTGCTCGCGTCTATCACCGGCAAACGATCGCTATTGTTGTCGCCCTGATCGGGGTCGCACTCATCAATGCCTGGCCCGGCTTAAGTGACGAAATCTGGGTGGATGAAGCGTTTACGCTTGAAAATTATGCGAACGCCGGGATGTGGAGGCCCTTCGTTACCTATCTGAATCCCAACAACCATGTTTTGTTCAGCGCACTACTGGCAGGCTGGCGGCAACTGATACCGGATAGCGTTGATGCGGGTTGGCTGCGTACCCTGCCTCTGCTGATTTTCCTGTTGACGATTCCCGCAACCTATTTCGCCGCGCGCCGTCTTAACGGCCCACTTTGCGCATTCATCGCCTGTTTGATGTTTGCCTCGTCATCGGTCACCGCCAATCACGCCACGCAGCTGCGGGGCTATGGCCCATCGTGGTTGCCGTTCGCACTCATGCTGTGGAGCGCGCTGAACATCAACGCCGTATCGAGCAAAAAATGGCGCGTACTCTATGTTTTTTCATCGGCCGCCGCCGTTGCCATATTACCCTCGAATCTTTTTCTCGCATTAATCTTGGCTACCGCGCTGACAGCCTATCATTTGGTGAACACACCACACCAAATTCGCGATGGAAAGTGGGGCATGTTGGTGCTTTTCGCGGGACCGTGCTGCGGATTGCTAGCCTATGTATTCGTTTGGGGCAATCTAGTCACAGCGGCAAATATAGACTGGAGCGGCTGGAATCGTAATCGGCTTTTCGGACAGTGGATAACGGCGACACTGGTGGACTTCATTTGGTTTTTGCCCATCCCCGCAGCCGGGCTGGGTATTGCGCTATGGCTTGCCCGCACGCAGTTTAAATTGACCGACGCGTCGGGCAGGCGGGTGGCGGCTCAATTGCTGCTTGCGTTGCTGCCTCCATTGGGCCTCGTGGTATTTATTTATGCATTGCCAAAGCCACCTTTTCCGCGCACGTTCGTTCCGCTGTTACCGGTTTGGTATTGCCTGATCGGTATGTTCGCCGGAATCGCCATAAATGCACTCTCTCGACGGTGGCGCGTTGCAACCGGCGCGGCGCTCGTACTGGCTGTCGCATCAGCCGTTCATGGTATGAGGCAGCAACCGTGTGGCGGGCTTTCGCCCCGTCAGGAAGGCGTGCAACACCAGATTGATCTTTGCTATCAGTTCTTCAGGCACGACTTTCACCCCTCACGGGTATTGGCAACACTCCTGAGATTGCAGGCGCAAGAAGCGCGCCCCATCATCGCCGACTACGATGGTATTAGGACGTTGCGAATCGTGGCCAAAGGCAAGATCAATGTCATGCACTATGGCGAACAGTTCGCGCCAATCCGCGCGAGGATGCGATCGCCGCTGGCGCACACCGACTATCCCATCATGGTGGTGTACGACCATCAGCAGGTAGTGGATTGGGCGAAGTTGCTATCGCTGGATGCAGACGAATATCGCTTGGTTGAAGATACCGGTTACTACAAAATATATTCGCGGCCGTGACGCCGAGGCGGAGCATCAATGTGAAGCGCAACGAGAGTTGAGCCGAGTCGATCTTTTGCAGACCGATATTTGGTGCGCTCCATGGCGCAAAAGTGCTCGGAACGCCCCGCCAGTGCTAGCCATCATGTCGAGGCACAATCACTTCAGCAATGATCGCGGAGTCGGTTCCAGGATCAACCTTTCCGGCGC
>JBDTPE010000533.1:0-2584 GCA_039932875.1 Betaproteobacteria bacterium
GTTGCACCTCAACGTCAACCACCTTTGCCTCGGCTTTGAGCGCCTTGAAATTGGGGAAGTTGAGATCGTCGGTGTCGCGTGCGCTTTTGGGTTTGCGTGCCATATCAAATAGTCCGTTGCCACAGCCGAAAATTGCTGGGGGAGTCAATAAGGAGTACTGCGAGAGTAAGGCGGGGGAACCCTCGATTATATCTAAAACCGCCTGTTTTTGATAGCTTTTTCACCTTCCGGGCGTAACGAGTGGGGCGGACTGGGCGCAGCGGCCAAAACATCGCCAGAAATCAGGATGCGCTCGACGCCAGATATATGCGTCCAAAATATATAAATCCAAGCGGAAAACGCTCACTCACGTCCACATTCAGTGGGTGGTCGCCGAATCCAGCGCATTATCACGCGCTACTCCAAGCCCATCTCTTTTGCCCGCGCGTTTTGCTCGCGCTTTTTTTGTGCGGCAATCGCGCCATCGCGCAGTGTAGCCAGCGCCGCGTCAAATTCCGCGTCCAGATCAAAATCCGGTTTGTTCGAATCCAGATCGGTCAACAAGGGTTGCAGCGCCGCACGATCAATTTCGGGCTCGTCCTCAGTGCCACGGAAATGTTCAATGAGCTGTGCCTGATTGACCTCAAAGTCGTGGTCGCGGATAAATGCGGCAACGCGACATGCGCTATGAACTGACGACTCGTCGTGATCATCAATGGTTATGTCAAAACGACCCGCGAGTTCAGGCTTTAGCAGCATACGGGCGATCAACTGGGCACCGGGTCCCGCCGGCGGTATTTTGCGGCGTGGTGCTGGCGCACCCGGCGCGGGTCCGCGTGCTTTCCATTTGCCGAACTGCCCTTTGTAGCTACCCTTGCTTTGCGAATTGCCATCGCTACCATGCGATGGTTGCGCCGTATTTTTGGTCGAATTCGCAGCCGGGCTGACATTGCCGGCAGCGACCGGAATCAGTCGCTGAATTTCCACTACACCAAGACCAACAATATCAGCGAGTTTTCGTTGCAGCATCAGGCTCAAAGAAGGTGCTGTTATTTGCGACAGGAGCGGCTTTGCCAACATCAGCAGGCGGGTACGGCCCTCCTCGTTTGCCAAGTCTACTTGCGCGGAAAGCTCTTCAAATAGAAATGTGGACAGGTGTGTTGCATTGGTTACTTCAGCAAGAAACGCTTCTTTGCCCAGCCGCCGCACAAATGTGTCCGGATCATCTTCCTGGGGAAGAAAAAGAAAGCGCACATCCTTGCCATCGACAATCACCGGTAGCGATTGCTCCAGCGCGCGCCATGCAGCGCGCTGCCCGGCTTTGTCGCCGTCAAAGCAAAACACCAGGTTGTCGACCATACGCAGTAATTTCTGCACGTGCATGGGCGTGGTTGCCGTACCGAGCGTGGCGACTGCGTTCTCAACACCATTTTGTGCCAGGGCGACGACATCCATATAACCTTCGACCACGATGGCGGTCTGGGAATCGCGAATTGCGCGGCGCGCCTGATAGAGCCCGTAAAGCTCACGGCCTTTTTCAAATAGAGGTGTTTCTGGTGAGTTCAGATACTTAGGCTCACCGGGCCCAATCACCCGTCCGCCAAAACCGATCACATTCCCACGTTGATCGAGAATGGGAAACATGACGCGGTCCCGAAATCGGTCGTAGCGCTTGCCTTCGTCGTTATCAATGACCAGCCCGCATTCGGCCAGCGCGGCGGCTGTGTAGTCCTCGACGGCGCCTTTCAGTCCTTGCCAATCGTCCGGCGAATAGCCCAGAGCGAATTTCGCCGCGATTTCACCGGACAGTCCGCGGGACTTGAAATACTCTATTGCCTTGGGCGATTTCTTCAGTTCGCTCCGGTAAAAATTCATCGCCGCCGACATGAATTCGCCCAGTGAGCTTGCCTCTTGAGCGCGCTCTATCGCCTCAGCACGATTGGCCTCGGCTGGGAGCGTCATGCCAACGCCCTCGGCGAGTTCCTGCACGGCTTCGCGAAACCCCGTGCCGCTGTACTCCATCAAGAACGAAATCGCGGTGCCGTGAACGCCGCAGCCAAAGCAGTGATAGAACTGTTTGGTTGGCGAGACCGAAAAGGACGGCGATTTTTCATTGTGAAACGGACAACAGGCCGAATAGTTTTGTCCAGACTTCTTCAATTTCACGTGCTTGTCGATAACCTCGACGATGTCGACACGAGCGAGTAGTTGCTGAAGGAAATCTTGAGGAATCATGTGTCGATTATAAGGCGGTGCAAATTTCCTTCATTGCTTACGTCCTGTGCCAAAGAAGTTGGTTACTGCTGTCTAAATTTTTCGCGTGGCGCATGATTGAGCGCCCGCATCTCTCTCGCTCACCTTAGATGGCGCTGGCTGCCCTGACGTGGAAACGCCTGTGGCTACCGGTTACTTTGCTCCAGCACAAATCCTGCATCTGGATCGCGGCCCAAGACGCGCACCAGATACGGCATCACCTCTTGTAGGCTTTCATGCAGCGTCCAAGGCGGATTCAGAATAAAGAGTCCGCTCCCGCGCATACCGAAGCCATCCTCGGACGGCGCACTGACAGAGAGCGAAACATGCAACCAGCTCTTCACCGGGATGG
>JBDTPE010000534.1:0-2579 GCA_039932875.1 Betaproteobacteria bacterium
CGATGAATCGCGTTATTGCTAGACCGTCGATATGGCGCCCCGGGAAACTCATTCCATGGAATCAGATTGAATTTGCACGGCAAATCGTTAACCAGCTCGACTAACTCGTGCGCCTGCTGTGCCGAATCATTTACGCCACTGAGCATCACGTACTCAAATGTGACGAAATCGCGTGGTGCCGCTTCAAGATAGTCGCGGATCGCCGGTAACAATTGCGCGAGTGGATACTTCTGGTTGATCGGCACCAGCACATCGCGCAACTTGTCATTGGGTGCATGCAACGACACGGCAAGCGCCACCGGACAGCGCTCCTTCAAACGTGTCAGATTGGGAACGATACCGCTAGTGGACAAGGTGACGCGCCGACGCGACAGGCCGTAGCCGTGATCATCGAGCATGATGTCCATTGCTGCCGTGACATTGTCGAAATTGGCCAGCGGCTCGCCCATTCCCATCATGACTACGTTGGAAACGATGCGTTCACCTTTCGGGTCACGCCCCATCGCCTTGTTAGCCCACCACAATTGGCCGATGATCTCTGCGGAGGTGAGATTGCGATTAAATCCCTGCTTGCCGGTGGTACAAAAAGTACAGTCCAGCGCACAACCGACCTGACTGGAAACACACAGCGTGCCGCGATCATCTTCAGGTATAAAAACGACCTCGATACCATTGCCGGTACCGACATCGAGCAGCCATTTACGGGTACCATCCTTGGACGCTTGCTCGGTCAGCAACTTTGGCGCGACGATCGTCGCGAAACCCGGCAATTTCAGCCGCAACGACTTGGCCAGATCGGTCATTTCGTCGAATGTCTCGACCCCGCCCTGATGTAGCCAGCGAAATACCTGCTTGGCGCGAAATGGCTTCTCCCCCAGCGCGGCGAAAAACGTCGTCATCTCGACCAAACTCATGCCGAGTAGATTTGGTTTGTCGCCTTTCGCGTGTTGAGGGACCGCCATCGCTTTGCTGAGTGTTCTTAACGTGAATAAACGTTCAACGCCGGGAAGTAATAAGCAATTTCCACGGCAACCGTTTCGGGCGCGTCCGACCCATGAACCGCGTTGGCGTCAATGCTATCGGCAAAGTCAGCGCGGATGGTGCCCGCAGCTGCTTTTTTCGGGTCAGTCGCACCCATCAGGTCGCGATTCTTGAGAATTGCGCCCTCGCCTTCGAGCACCTGAATCATCACCGGGCCGGAGATCATGAAGCTGACGAGATCATTAAAAAACGGACGTGCTTTATGGACAGCGTAAAAGCCTTCGGCCTCTGCACGCGACAGATGCGCCATGCGGGCGGCGATGACTTTCAAGCCTGCCTTTTCGAATCTGGAGTAAATCTCTCCGATCACATTCTTGGCGACGGCATCGGGTTTAATAATGGAGAGTGTCTTTTCAATTGCCATTTAATAATCCTATATAACTTGATGAAAACATTCGATTTTAGCATGTAACTCCCTATGGAGTCACGGTGTTGACTTGTATTTTGCCTGCAATAGCAGGTGATTGTTGGCACGCCGAATGACAAAGTCATGACCACCTGCCAGTTGCGGTTTGCTGGCCTGTGCCGGTCGAAATAGCTGTGCTGCCCAGTCGTTCAATTGAGATTGCGAGGGGACGGGTGCGCCTTGCCACCCGAGCCAGTGGTAAAGAGCATTCATCTGCCGCGCCAGGGGCAAAGAATCCAACGTGCTTGCGGATGCGTTGGTGCCGTCCCAATCCAGGTCGATCTTTGCCAATGCTTCCAGCATCTCGTCGGCCTCGGCGGCATGCCTCCCGGCGCGCGCCAAAGATGCCACGTAGTTCGGAAAGCGCGTCGCCAATAGCGGCGCGATATCGTGCCGCAGAAAGTTGCGCGTGTAAGCGGTATCCGTATTGGATTCGTCTTCAATCCATCGCACGCTACGCACTTGCGCCTCGACCTCGATATCGCCTCGGGAGACACCAAGCAACGGGCGCAAGATGCTTTGGGCCGCAGAAACCACGCGCACTTCCCCCATGCCGGCGAGCCCTTTCAGTCCGGTGCCGCGTAGCAACTGATGCAGAATCGTTTCAGCCTGATCGTCAGCGTGCTGTGCCAGCAGTACATAAGGCGAGCCTTCTTCTGCGAAAGCGGCGTATCTGGCCGCCCGCGCGGCCCCTTCGATGCCTGCAGGTGATTTCCTGTCCACTTGCACCTTGGTGATCGTTAGCGGAATTTCTTTTGCGTTACAAACCTCCGCACAAAATGTGGCCCAGGTGTCGGCATTGTGACTCAAGCCATGATGCACATGAATGGCGGCCAGTTCCAGGCCTAGCTTGGCCCTTAGCTCCTCGACCACGGCGAGCAAAATTATCGAATCCACGCCCCCGGATAAGGCGACGCAGAGCCGCTTTCCCTCGAGACCATAACGAACTAGAAAATTCTCAACAATGACATTTAGCGGTGTGATTTCCGACTCCAGCGAGACGAAGGAATTTCATGCAAAGCGCTGTGCGCAAAGATCGTTCAACGCGTGTTGTCCCGCGTTTCTCTGCGTCCGCAAGCTGCGTTACGGACCTAACTTAGCCAGATTTGGGCTCGCTTAGGTGGGTCAACAA
>JBDTPE010000535.1:0-2578 GCA_039932875.1 Betaproteobacteria bacterium
ATCGACGATTAGCTCCACACTCATTGCTTCAGGGTCTTTCCGCAAGGGCGACCGACTGAGGCGGTGAATTTGGCATCCATCATCAATTCAACCGCAGCCGCCGACATGCGCGGGCCACTATGCCCAACGCCTTCAACCGTTTTCTTCTGCCATGAAAAATTCGCGCCGAGCGCCTTGGCCGCGTCGATGGACGCTTGATAAAAATACTCGCCGCGTGCAAAGCGATTGCTACCTTGCTCGTTGGCACGAGCACTCTTGTTCAAGACAGGGTCATTCGGGTCCGTATCTTTGCTACCCAGCATCAGAATAAAATTGCAGCTCAGCGCTTCTTTGGCGCGGGCGGCGTCTACTCGCGATCCGATGGTGCTGTACGGAAACTTGTACGGCGTCTTGCCGATGCCCCACTCCGGCAATGTGTACCAGCCGGGGTTGGCGGCAATGATGGGATCGGCGCGGTGGTTTGCGACAAACAGATGCATGCGGTGCACGAATTGTCCGCCCGCTGAATGGCCGAACATGCGATAGGTGTCCGCAGTGAAACCGTAGCGGGTTTTCAATTCGTCGAACAAATGTTCGGGTACAGCGAAACCCCATTTTGCAGGATCGGCCTCCACGGTAGAGCGCCCAAGACTGTAGTCTTCGTCCTTCGGAAAATACTTACGGCTAAATTCAGGAGCTACCGCGATAAACTTTCCCGCCTTGGCAAACTCTACCCAGTTGTCGAGATAAGTTTCGCCGTTGCGTTTGACACCGTGCATGACAAACTGCAGTGGACACTTGTTGTCGCAGCCGACGGGCACATACATCCATACCGTAACCGGACGGGTGGGATCACCTTTATGATCGATAAATTCAAACTGCGATTTGCCGGCATGCAACGCAGTCGGAGCCGCCGATAGCGCAGTTTGCATGGCGGCAAGCAACAGAAAGAGCAGGGTTTGCCGGCGGTTCACGAAAAATTCAGGCCCATTGCGTCGCGTACATCTCGCATCGTCTCTTCGGCAACATCGCGCGCCTTTTCACAACCATCCGCCAGAATATTTTTCACCAACGTCGGGTCTTCCTCAAACGGCGCCGCACGTTCACGCATCGGTTTAAGTTCCTTGACGATGCCGTCGATGACAGGTTGTTTGCATTCCAGGCAACCAATGCCGGCGCTCTTGCAGCCCTCGACCACCCACCGTCTGGTGGTCTCGTCTGAATAAACCTGATGCAGACTCCACACCGGGCATTTTTCCGGGTCACCGGGATCATTGCGGCGAATGCGCGCGGGATCAGTAGGCATCTTGCGAACTTTTTCGCTAACGGTTTTCTCGTCGTCGCGCATGTCGATGGTGTTGCCGTAGCTCTTGGACATTTTCTGTCCGTCGAGCCCGATAAGCTTGGATGTAGGCGTCAGCAACGCCTGCGGCTCTGGCAGGATCACTTTGCCGCCGCCTTCCAGATAGCCAAACAAACGCTCACGGTCACCCATCGACAGGTTCTGCACGTCGGCCAGCAAATCATGGGCTTCTTCAAGCGCTTCGTCGTCGCCATTCTGCTGGAATCGCGTGCGCAAGGCGTTGTATAACTTTGCTTTCTTTGAGCCTAGTTTTTTGATCGCTGCTTCAGCCTTTTCCTCAAACCCTTTTTCACGGCCGAACAGGTGGTTGAAGCGCCGTGCGACTTCGCGGGTCAGTTCTACGTGCGAAACCTGATCCTCGCCGACTGGTACACGATTCGCTCGGTAGATGAGAATATCTGCCGCTTGCATTAATGGATAGCCCAGGAAGCCATAGGTGGCCAGATCGTGACCGCGTTCACCCAGTTTCTGCATTTGATCTTTGTAGGTTGGCACACGTTCCAGCCAAGACAACGGCGTGAAAAACGACAGCAACAACGTCAACTCGGCATGTTGCGGCACCTTCGATTGCGCAAACAGCGTCGCCTGCGCAGGGTCTATACCGGCAGCGATGTAGTCGATGATGAGCTCATACGTATACGCCTCGATGACTTCCGGCGTCTCGTAGTGCGTCGTCAAGGCATGCCAATCCGCGACAAAGAAGAAGCACGGATATTCGTGCTGCAACTTTGCCCAGTTTTTTAGCGCGCCATGGTAATGGCCCAGATGCAATCGGCCTGTTGGCCGCATACCGGATAGAACTCTGTCTGCAAACATAAGTGGGTTTCAAACCCTCGATAAGCAAAATGTTACGCAATCGTGGTGCATGTGCTGCGCAAGATAAGGTGGATCAATCGATCAATGGATCAAACCAGGCGGCGAATTTTTGGAACCAATTGTCGCGCCTGATCAATCGGCTGCAAGGGTTTCGCCGGGAGGCGAACCGTAGTCAACGTGCGACTGCAGCGATCAAGACAGTCCTATTATAGCGTATATCGAATTCATGCTGATATTGACCAGGGGCCACATGAATTTTCCCAGAACACCGGTCAGAATGAGCGCGATCAGAATGAACATGCCGTAGGGCTCGGTGCGGGAGAAGGCGTAAGCCATTTTGTTTGGAAGAAGACCCATTAAAATGCGTCCGCCATCCAGCGGCAGCAAAGGGAACAGATTGAACACCATCAGCAAGGCGTT
>JBDTPE010000536.1:0-2573 GCA_039932875.1 Betaproteobacteria bacterium
TGGCGAAACTGAATCAAGCCGAATATGAGTGGATACAACACACGCCGGAATTTCTAGCCGCGGGTGGTACGCAGGCGCAACTCGAGGCGCTTGTTGATATTGAAACTGCGCCTGAAAATACGAGCGTTTTCACCGAGCTTGAACGACTGGTACTGACACTGACGGCGGAAATGACCAGAAACATCGCTGTCATTCCAACGACGATGAGTGCACTGCGCATTCACCTGCCGGATCGAGAGATCACGGAAATTATTTGCGTGATTGCGTCCTACAACATGGTCTCGCGGTATCTGGTGGCACTTGGCATCGAGCCTGAATAATCATAGGGCGCAGCCGAAAACATAACGCTTTCACCGAGAACATTTATCGTCTCCGTATGCTTCTGATATTCTTGCTGGCATCCACATTCATGTACATCTACTGCAGGGTTTCCCCATGGCACTCGCTTCAACCGTTAACGGGAACGCGTTAATTCTCCAACTTGCCGGTCGCCTCGACCAGGATAATTGCGACATATTTCGTGATGATTTGGCCGTCCACCTGGCCGCAGCCGAACGCGACCACTTGGCTATCGTCCTGGATCTCTCCGGCTTGGAATATGTGTCCAGCGCCGGGTTAAGGTGCTTTATGCTCGCCTGCAAGCAGGCCAAGGCCTATAACGGTCGCATCGTAGTTGCTGCACTGCAACCGATGGTCGCGGAGATTTTTCAGATCAGCCGATTTGACATGTTGTTGAAAGTTTTCCCTACTTTAGCCGCAGCAGTTTCCGATGTGAAGTCAAACCCGTCCGGCACCAACAAATAGTTCGTACCGCTTTTCAACATGGAGTGTCAGACATGATCGTTCGATTTTGGGGTACACGCGGCTCGATCCCGGTCGCGCTCACGTCTGCTGATATTCGCGACAAGATCGTCCTGGCACTGATGAAGGCCTCTGGACGAACCTTCGCGACAACTGAGGAGGCCTATGCGTTTGCGCGCGAAGAACTCAGTTTTTCTGTCAGGGATACATTCGGCGGACATAGCTCCTGTGTAGAGCTTGATTTGGGTGGCGACGAATACTACGTTTGCGACATGGGCAGCGGCGCGCGGCCGTTCGGTTCACATGTACTGGCCCGCCAGCAAGGCCGCCCGGCGACGATCAATGTGTTTATTTCACACGTGCATTGGGACCACATCATGGGCTTTCCGTTCCTGGGTCCAGCCTATGTACCGGGCATGAAAATTCGCATTCACGGCTGTCACGACGTGCTTGAGCATGCATTTCGCCTGCAACAGTCCCCACCCTGCTTCCCGGTGGAATTCGATTTCATGGCAGCCACCAAGGAGTTTGTTCAACTCACACCGGGCAAAAAAGTTGAGATCGGCGGACTGAGCGTAACGCCCGCATTGCAATTGCACTCCGGAGATTCCTACGGCTACCGTTTCGAAGTTGCCGGCAAGACGGTTGTCTACTCAACAGACTCCGAGCACAAACTCGACGACGGCAGCGAAGTAAAGCGCATCGCCGATTTTTTTCGGGAAGCCGATGTCGTCGTCTTCGACGCCATGTACGCATTGGCCGATGCCATCTCGGTGAAGGCAGACTGGGGGCACTCCAGCAACGTGGTCGGCGTTGAACTCTGTCAAAAGGCGCTGGCAAAGCACCTCGTGCTATTCCATCACGAGCCTGCCAACAACGACGCGACCCTTGAGCGCCTATTGATGGAAACACAGCGGTTTGAGGAACTGACGCGCGAGGGCCCGGTACTCAAGGTATCGTCGGCATTCGATGGCATGGAGATAGAGCTCTGAGCAAAGGCGGCATTTTCTCCAGCACGCTAGACCGCTTTCGCATTGGCGCGGTCATCGTATTGGCCGGGTTTGTGGTGCTGTTCGCGAGCGAACATGCAGTAGTTACGTCCTTGCGTCATGCAGTGTTTGATTCATATCAGCGGTGGTTTCCTTATGAACGCGTTGCAGCGCCTGTAACCATTGTCACCATAGATGAAAAGAGTCTGACTGCTTTGGGCCAATGGCCTTGGCCGCGCGTCAAGATGGCCAATTTGGTCAACAAGCTTGCTGCCTACCAACCAGCTGTGATCGGCTTTGATGCCTTGTTCGCCGAGCCAGACCTCTATTCAGCAGGTGCCTTTGCCAGCCTGATCCCAGGGCTGCCCCAACAGTTCATCGACAAAGCGAAGCAAGAACACAGCGGCGACCGCATGTTCGCGCGCGCGCTCAAGGATAGCCGGGCGGTGCTGGCGATGGCAGAGCTTCCAGACGCCAAAGGCCCCGATAGTCGGTTTCCCGTAATCGCACCGATACGGATCAAGGCGAAAGGAGAATTGCCTTTCAAGCGATTTGAGAATGTCCTGCTGAGTATTCCGGAGCTCGATCAGGCGGCGGCGGGTCGTGGCTTCATTTCGAATGAAGAGGTAGATGGCATCGTGCGCCGGGCACCATTGTTTGCACGTATCGGCAAGGCAGGCAGTGCCAACGAGGGCATAGGCCTCTCGCTCACCATGGAAATGCTGCGTGTCTTGACTGGCGAAGGCGTGTCGATTCAGGATCTTGGTGACTCCACGATTGAAG
>JBDTPE010000537.1:0-2568 GCA_039932875.1 Betaproteobacteria bacterium
TGCAAGACAAGGCTGTCTTCAAATCATTCTTCGGCCTGCCACCCAGCGAAGCAGCGTTCGACAATATCCAGCGTTTTGATTTTGACAGCCTGATGGGGCGCATCAGCTCATCTTCATATATGCCTGGCCGGGAAGACGCCAGGCATTCGGCGTTGACGCAACGCGCTAAAGAAATCTTCGATCAGCATCAAGTCGGTGGGCGAGTCGCGTTCGAATACGACACCAGAGTTTTCTACGGACAAATGGCGTAGCCCTCGGGAACTTCGCTTTGCCGAAACTCTAGACTGGGGGCGGCTTTCGACGGTATTTCATCCCGGGAGCCGCGCCGATACTGGACTTCTGATCAGTATTTTCCAGTCAAGCCCAACGATACAAACGGTGGCTCGCGACCATTCAGTTTCTCCAGCATGATGAGTTCGTCGTCATTGTGGTTGACGAAACCGGCCTTTTCGACCTTCATGATGCCGCCGCGATCATCGAGCCACACAGGGTTCTCGTGGTGGGTGGTATTGAGTATCTTGGATTGCGCCATACCCGCACCGGTTACGGACGCCTGCCCGTAGCAAAGGCAAAAATAGGTACGGCTTTCTCCCGCTTCCAGATAGCACCCGGTGCCGCGAATGCCGATACTCGCGTTCGGTACTTTGATGACCAATTCTCCCTCAACCCTTCGCGCGAATACTGAGAGCAGCTTACCGGTCGTCAGCAAAACCGTAGATACAATGCCAGGCTTGGACTTACTCTGCTGAAATGTCACGCTGGTGCTATCCCGCAACAAAAACCCGTCCTTGCCAATCACGACCACGGCCATGCTGTTAGGACCAGTTGAAACTTTGTCGCCGGCCTTGACCACTGTTCCGGGCTCGGCTCGCACACCGTTCACCGTCACATTGCCCGAAAGGGCGTTAACACCGTTGACCGTCGGCATATCACCTTTGGCCAGCACTTCCTGAATCAACCCCGTGATGCCCGCCGGTCCGAGAAAACCAAGTGCGGCCAATTGCTTAAGTCGCGTGCGGCGGTATCTATCGGCATCAGTCAAAATATTTCCTCTCTTGTGGTTGGGCCTGCAGCCATTTACGCTGGCCATACTAATGCGGATTCACGCCTTGATAAACACCAGATCCCAAACGCCGTGCCCCTTTGCCAGGCCCTTGCGCTCAAAACTGGATGAGCCTCGGTAAGCAGGACGCGGCGCAAATCCGCCGCCAGCAGGGACCGAATTGCGCAGCCTGGATTCGTTGCCAAGCACTTCCAGCATCTGTTGCGCATAGTCCTCCCAATCTGTCGCCAGATGTAGATAACCTCCAGCACTCAGTTTTTGCACGAGCAACTTCACGAACGCAGGCTGAATCAGCCGGCGCTTATGGTGCCGCTTCTTGGGCCACGGATCTGGAAAGAAAATATGCAGTCCCGACAGCGAGCCATCGGCGATCATGTCGGTAAGTACCTCTACGGCATCGTGCTGAATAATGCGCAAATTGTGAATGTCGTTTTCGCCGATCAGCTTGAGTAGCGCACCCACGCCGGGCGTGTGCACTTCAATGCCGATGAAATTCTTGTCGGCCAACACTTTTGCGATGGCGGCAGTCGCCTCACCCATGCCGAAACCGATCTCGACAATCAATGGTGCGGCGCGACCGAAAATCACCTCTGTAGCCAGCGGCGTACCCGCTGTAAAGGGCAATACAAATGCCGGTCCAAGCGAGTCAACTGCGCGCGTCTGCGCCGGCGACATGCGGCCCTGTCGCAATACAAAACTGCGGATTGGGCGATGTTCTACGGGCGGGGCGATGTCAGACGGCTGGTGGTTCATGCAGAAATTATACGGTGCGGTCAGTACAATGCATTCATGAAAAGAATGATTCTGAACAGCGGGCGCGAGAAATCGCTGCTGCGCCGCCACCCGTGGGTTTTTTCAGGTGCGGTGAAATCAGTTGAAGCTGGCGCGCAGGCCGGCGATGTGCTGACGGTGCGTGCCGAGGATGGACGTTTCCTCGCCACCGCCGCGTATAGCGAGAAGTCACAAATCGTCGGCCGTGTATTGTCGTTTGACGAGCGTGACGTCATTGACGAGGCGTTTTATCGTCTTCGCATCAAGGATGCAATTGCACGGCGCGCTCATCTTTCCAATCAGACTGATGCGGTGCGGCTGGTACACGCCGAATCTGACGGGTTGCCCGGATTGATTGCTGACCGCTATGGCGAAGTCATTGTCGTGCAGTTACTCACTGCAGGCATCGATCCGCAACGAGAACTCATTGCCAGGCTATTGAAGGAAGAAACTGGTGCCCGCTCGATTTACGAGCGCTCAGACGCCGACGTGCGAGAGCTCGAAGGCTTGCCGACGCGCAGCGGCGTCATCGTCGGCGACGATTTGCCCGCTGAAACCTTGATGCATGAGAACGGCTTGAAATTCGCCGTCGATATAGCCTCAGGGCACAAAACTGGTTTCTACCTTGATCAGCGTGACAATCGCGCGCTAACCAGATCGTTGTCGCGCGACGCTGACGTGCTCAACTGTTTTTGCTATACCGGAACCATGAGTGTGGCTGCCCTGGCTGGTGG
>JBDTPE010000538.1:0-2566 GCA_039932875.1 Betaproteobacteria bacterium
AACCGCATGTTTCTCGTCACTGAAGGTGAGGTGAAGCTGACCGTGAATGGGAAATTGATCGATACCATACGGCGCGGCGGCATATTTGGCGAGATGGCAATCATCAGCCAGTTGCCCGGCGCCGCCATTGTGCCGCGCACCGCAACGGCAACTGCAAATACCGCATCGATGGCCTACTCTCTCGACGTCAAGGAAACAGAAAAGGCGCTACAACGTGCGCCGGCATTTGCCCTGATGTTAATGAGCGTAATGTTCGAACGGCTGCGGTTTCTCGCCGCGCGCCTCGCGACCAAGCCGGACACAGCAGAGCACCACAGCAACACCAGCGTACCGGTTTTCGATATTGAAACTCTTTCGCATCTTCGCGAGAAATTGCCAACTGCAAAAGTGGCCAATTTTGTGGAAGGCGCGAAGATCATGGAGGAAGGCGCCCCCGGCTCGTCCATGTATATCGTGATGTCCGGGAGAGTTTCCATCGCCATCGGTCGCAAGGTCGTCGAAAAACTTGCACCTGGTGGTGTATTCGGCGAGATGGCGTTGGTCGACAATTCGCCGCGCACCGCCACCGCCATTGCGCGTACTGATTGCGAATTGCTGGCGGTTGACCGCGAGACGTTGATTTCAATGGTGAAGTCAGACCCGGCGGTCGGCATGCAGATGATGCGTGCTGTCGCCGGCCGGATCCGCTACATGAACGGGTTACTCGCATAAGCGTTGCAATGTCCGTGAGCAATCAGCACGAGGTATCGCCACTGCACTATCCGGTCGAACTCTCCAAAGCCTATCGCCTCATCAACCACGGACCGACGGTACTGGTGACCAGCGCGCACGCTGGACATCGAAACGTGATGGCGGCGGCGTGGAACACCGGCCTCGATTTCAGCCCTGCCAAGGTCGCGGTCGTAATCGACAAGAATACCTGGACGCGAGAACTGGTCGAAGCCTCCGGTGTGTTTGCCCTCAATGTGCCGTCACGTGCTTTGGCGCAGGCGACGCTTGCGGTTGGGTCGATAAGTGGTCGAGACGTTATCGACGGCGACAAGTTTTCACACTGCAGACTCAAAACTTTCCCCGCGACGAAAATCCATGTGCCATTGGTTGAAGGCTGCGTGGGCTGGTTGGAATGCAAGGTCATCGACGAGCCGCACAATCAGAAAACGTACGATCTGTTCATCGGCGAAGTGGTCGCAGCGTGGGCTGATCCGCGCGTATTTTCAGATGGACACTGGCACTTCACCGACGATGATTCGCTACGCACCATCCATTACATTGCTGGCGGCAATTTCATGAGCATTGGCGAGTCGTTTGACGTGAAGTCTTGAAACACTAGCGTTGGCGCGGCTTTTCAAATGTTTCTGGCCTGGGAGGCGCACGAATAATGGAGTTTACGAAATGATTGGCGACCTGCACTTCAAATTCCATGGGGCAATAGTGACAACGAGGCTGTGCGGCCCGGCTCAAGGCTGCTGTCGCGCGAAGAACGCCCAGATCATCGCTGGTCCATCCGGTGCCATTGGCGACGGGCCCAACAATCGCGGACGACGCCAGTAGGGTTGCGGCAGGCCGTGTCCGCCACCGTGAATGGCAACGAGCTCCACCTCTATGTTGCCGCCGCTGTCTTTGGCTGGCCCACGCCAGAGCGTCTGCTCAACGCGCACGCCATCGGCTAGGACAATTGATTTGGTCTCCGGTGTACCGATGAGTTGATTGCGGTCAGCGAAATATTGGCCCGAATCGCGTGACGAACGGACGCGACCACCTTTGTAAAACAATCCGAGGAGATTGACCTCTCCACCTGCGAACGGCACCAGCGGATCGTTGGTACCATTCATGATCATGACGGAACTGCCTGGGCCAACCGGATTGCATTTGAAGTTTTCGGGCGCAGGTACATTTGCGGCAACCGCCGCCACCGCACGAAACCGTGAAGGCGCCTCTAGCGCAAGGCGAATCGACATGAAGCCACCCGCCGAAACGCCGGTTGCAAATGTGCGGCGTTGGTCGACACCGATTTCCGCGATGAGTTTGTCCGCCAACGCTGTCAGAAACCGAACATCGTCAACGTCAGCACCGTTCACACTGAAGTCGCCGACTTTGCTGCAGTCATTCCAGTCGAAGCTGGCCGAGTTGGGATAAACGACGGCAAAGCCATGCTCGTCGGCGAGGCGCTCAAATCCATAGCCGGTGCCGATGCGGATTTCATTTGCGTGTTCGCCCGAGCCATGCATCACCAACACCAGCGGCGCACCTTTCGGCAGCGCGCGCGGCACGTAGGTCTGGTAAGTCCGCTTCAACCCACCTGACTCGATTGCACCCTTGGTCAGCGTGCCCGATAGCGCTGGACGCACCGGGTCCGGCGAGTAAATGAAGTAGCCGAACAGTGCGCCAACAAAGGCAATCAAGCCGAGAAGGCTCAAGACGCATAGAAGCAAAATACGCAGGAATTTTTTCAAGAAAGATATTCATTCAGATTGAACATACCTCGCCTAAGGACGAGGGAATTGCGGATCCCGAAGATGCGCTAAAACACGGGCTTTCGCAGCATGAGCCAAATAATTGCCAACAC
>JBDTPE010000539.1:0-2561 GCA_039932875.1 Betaproteobacteria bacterium
ATGATGTCACGCTTCACGCCGGTCAGCGGATCGGCCACACTAACGGTGCGCGGCCCCTTTTCAAGCTGCGTCAGCAATTCGTCGAACGTCACCTTCAAATCGGCGTGCCGCTTGGCGCACACGCTCTCCTTGGCGCAGGCGGCAATCATCTTGTCGAGTATTGCAGTCGCATCGCGCGAAAAGCTTTCCGGTAGCGCCAGCGATGGCGGCGCAACGCCGTCCAGCACGACGCTGCGCACGCGGTTTTCGTAGCGGCGCAAATACTCCATCGCCGCCCGCGTCCCATACGAGCCACCCCACAGGTTGATCGTCTGGTACCCAAGTGCTGCGCGTACTTCATCGATATCAGCCATGGCCACCGTGGTCGTGTATAGACCAAGATCGGCTTTCTTGGCGAGTTCATCGCGACATGTTTGAATCGCCTTGCGGCTGGCTGCGTCCCGTTTGGCCGGATCAGACATTTCAGGCGATGTTGCATCGGGAACCGTGCAGTTCAGCCCGTTTGATTTTCCGGTGCCACGCTGGTCGATCAATACCAGATCGCGCTTGTTATTCAGCCCGCCGACGATGGCCAGTGCCTCGCGCGCCAGTCCCGCCGCGCCCTGGCCGGGGCCACCGGCGAAAAAGAACACCGGATCAGGCTCCTTGTTACGTGCAATAGCCGGTAGTACAACGATATTGAGCGCGATTTTTCTGCCTTCGCGCGTGGCGCGGTTTTCGAAAACCTCGAAAGTCGCACACCTGACTTCGTTGTCCACATTCGCCACTCGGCACGGCTGTAATTGCAGCAGCGGCGCAGCTACCGGCGCCACGCCATCGCTGCACGCAGAAATAACAGCAGCGCAGACGGCGAGGCCAAAGAGCATTCGTTTGCGTTTCATGGGCGCTTTTCACTTTAGTACCGAGAAGGCCGCACCTTACTGGCGAAGCGTTAATAAGTCAAAAGCGCACCGACGAATACCCATAAATTCGACATGAGTTGCCTATAATCTATGTATGACTGCATCTGATTCAACTCCCGTCACGCAGGTATTTCCACGCCACGACCCGGCCACGCCGGCGTTCTGGGACGTACGATTCGATGCTTCCTATACGCCGTGGGATCAGGGTGGCGTGCCGCAATCGCTGGCGAACTACGTCGCGCAGAATCCTGCGCCGAAACGCATGCTCATTCCCGGTTGTGGCTCGGCGCATGAGGTTCGTTTCCTGGCCGAACGCGGTTGGGACGTGACCGCCATCGACTTCTCGCCTGCTGCTGTGGCTCACGCAAAACAGTTACTGGGTGCATTGGCTGAGCGCGTGCACGAAATGGATTTCTTTGGGGAACCGTTGCGGCTTCAGCGCTATGAGGTGATTTATGAGCGGGCGTTTCTATGCGCATTACCGAGACAGCTCTGGACGGCGTGGGCGGCGCGCGTTGCCGAGATCATTCCGGCGGCCGGGCTATTGATCGGTTTTTTCTTTTTTGACAGCAACCAAAAAGGCCCACCGTTTGGTATTTCGCCAGACGCATTGTCGGAACTACTTTCACCCGCTTTTGAGCTCGTTGAAGCGAACACACCTGCCGATTCCATCAGCGTGTTCGCTGGGAAAGAGAAATGGCAGGTCTGGCGCCGTCGCGCCTGACCTACTCAGGTGTTGGGGCTTCCCGTTTCGGGCGTAGCGGCATCGACGTAGATATTGCTGCCAATTCGGCTCTTGGCCATATCGGTCGCGCGCCGGGCGCGCGCCATGACATCGTGTCGGGATTCGCATTGGGTAGGCGCAATCACCGCCGCGCCAATGGCGAGCCTGGGGGCTGGCCGATGCTCGATGCGACCGCGCTTACCCTCCCAGACAAATCCACCGTCGACCAGAGTCTCACTGGGCATACGCATCTCAAGTTGGCGCTGGAAGTCGGCCAACGCGTGGGCTAAACGGTCGCGCCAATCGCTGCTTTGCAATAGCAGCACAAAACGGTTTCCACTGATTTGCCCGACAAAGTCGACCCGTGAGTCGAGCGCAGACCGCAATGCCAGCCCGCATAGCCTGATCAGGTCATCACCTTTCTGAAAGCCATGGGCATCATTGAATCCCTTCATGGGATCGATCTCTGCGACGCACACCGTAAATGTCACCTCTGCCGCCAATAGCTGTGCAATATGTTGGTTCGTTGGTACCGGACCGGGCAGCAGCGTAAGGGGATTGGTATAACGCGCAGCCGTCAACTGCGTTTTGCTCATCACCCGCAAAATATCGTTGACGGAACCCATGCCGACGTAGCAGCCCTCGTCGACCACAATAAAGCCATCGGCGAGGTGTTGTGGTGTAGCGTTTGAGAGTACGGCAGCGATCTCTGTCAGGGCAGTGGACCTGTCGATCATGAGTGGCGCGACATTCATGATATCCCGCGCTTGCTGACCAAACGCGGCAGACCCGGCATCGTCGATGGTCTTGATAAATCGTATATGTCGCCGACCGATCAGGCCGACCGGTTTACCGCGCTCGACGACCGGCAGCACATAGCGCGTCACCGAATTCGCGAACTCGGCGATGATGTCGCGAACCGCAGTCTCCGGTGC
>JBDTPE010000540.1:0-2559 GCA_039932875.1 Betaproteobacteria bacterium
CGATGTAACCACCATTTGAGCGTTTCTGCATAGTCGATGCCAAAACAGTAGGGCTCACCGGCTGCGAGACCGGCCTTCTTTGCATCGGCGATAAATCGAGGGATGGGTGCCAACATGCCACCGGGGAAAATATATTCACGGATGAAATCGCTGGTTTCGCGATAACGCGGGAACACTTCCTCCGCAATCGTGATGGACTGTATTACCGCTCGCCCATTCGGCTTGAGACGGTCGTGAACGGTTTTGAAATAAGTCGCCCAGTATCGCTCACCTACCGCTTCGAACATCTCGATCGAAACCACATAGTCAAACTGCCCCGTAACATCGCGATAGTCGATCAATTGCAGATCAACCAGATGATCCAATTGAGCAACGGAGATGCGCTGCTTTGCGAATTCCAATTGCGCATTCGATAACGTTATACCAGTCACTTTCACGCCGCGCGATTTGGCCGCGTACTCGGCAAAGCCTCCCCAGCCACAACCGACTTCCAGGATGGTCTCGCCCGCCGCCGGATTCAGGATGGCCAGTATGCGTTCGTACTTGGCCGTTTGTGCAGCTGCCATTGGCTTGGCGGTATCACCATTGAAAACGGCGCTTGAGTACGTCATGGTGTCGTCTAGCCACAGCTTGTAAAACGCATTGGACAAATCGTAGTGCGCGAAGATGTTTTTCTTCGCCTGTGTCCGGGTATTTGCGCGCAGAAAATGCTTAATCCGGAACAGCAGTGCAACCAATGGTTTACCGTAAAAAACGGCTTCCAGCGCCTTTTCGTTTTCCACGCAAAGGATAAGGAATGCCGTTAGGTCCGAGGTAAAAAGCCTGCCGTCTCGATAGCACTCGGCGACGCCAATTTCGGCCGACTTGATGGCTTCACTTGCGACGCCCCAGTCGGTAATGCGCAGGTCGGCATGCGGGCCGTCGTGGGCGCCTCGGAATAACGTCGTATGGCCTTCCGGCGATGTGAACGTTAGCGAGCCTCGGTCAAGGCGCTTGATCAAACTGTAGAACAACCTGGCAATCGCCGGAAGCGAGGCGGCAGCGGGTAGCGAGGAAAGATCGTTAGTGGTTGTATTCATGGTGTGTGGTCGGTTCGGGACGTCGGTTAACGGGTCGTTTCAGCGGTGGGAGGTGCAGGTTTGGTAAAGAATGGGACGTTTTTCATCCACAGTTTCAGCGCATGCCAATGGATGCGCGCGACGACGCCAAATGTCATCAGCGGATGGCCGAGAAATGCGCGCAGGGCGGCACTTGACGTTAGCGGCTCAGGCACACCTTGCAGGGTGGTAACGATCAGCTTTTCGGTGTCCTGAAAGCTCGAGTCGGCTGCGTCGTAGTAATCGATTTGGGCGAACGCGCGTCCGGCAATCTGCTCAAAGCGGAAGCGGTAGTGGCCTTTCACTTCACAAAATGGCGAGACGTGAAATACCTTTCGCGACGTCAGCCAATCATTGGCTTGGATCGGTCGCTGGTCGTCATGGGCGACAAGATAGTTATGGCATTCGCCGAATGTATTGCGGACCTCGGCAAGTGCTGCACGCAGCTGACCCTGCCGATCAAAGCAGTACCAGACGCTGATGGGGTTGAAGACGTACCCAAGCAATCGTGGGAAGGTTTGCAGCACGATTTCACCGTCAGCCGTGTTTATTCCTTCTCGGCTGAGCAGATTGCGCATCCATGTTTCAAGGCTTGATCCGTCGCGCGGTCCGTAGTCGCGCGTGGCAAACGACAACAGATTGAACCGGTCTTTGGAAAGCCAGCGATTGCCCAGAGCACCCAGTTGCGAAAGCGGAACGCGCAGGAAAAACACAGCGACCGAAAACTTGTGCTCGACGGGACGGAAGCGTTTGTGAAACACGCGGCCAGTGCATATTTCCACCGCGGAATTGTCGAGCCATGCATTCATGCGTCGACACCTGGATAAATCGTGGCGAGATCGTTTGCCGCCGGCACGTTGGTCGCCCAAGGCACGACTGCGCCCAATGCTCGCGCGACCGCGATGCCCGACATGAGTCCGTCCTCATGGAACCCGTAACGCGTCCACGCACCGGCAAACCAGGTACTGCGCTTGCCTTGCAGGCCACGTAGATCGCGCTTGGCCTGCGCGCTCTCGGCAAGGAAAACCGGATGATCGTATTGAATGGTTTTGATCACTTTCGCAGGGTCCGGCGCAATGAGCGGGTTCATGGTCACGATCACGGGCGTCGTGAACGGCAATGGTTGCAGACGATTGATGAGGTAAGACAATGATACCGGCGAGTTTGCATCAACACTATTACGCGCCTGGGGAGAGTCTGGATGCCATGCCATGTAGTTCCAAGCGGCCCAGGCTCGCGTCCGGTCCGGCAGCAAGCGACGGTCAGTGTGCAGGATTGCGGTATTCGGTTGATAGGGAATTTTCGACAACACTGCCTGTTCGGGTCCGGCGTCGGCTTCGAGTAATGTCATCGTTTGATCGGAATGGCAGGCAAAGACGACCTGATCGAAGTACTCTGGTCCCGACGCAGAGTCGATAGTGACTGCCTTGTTCTGACTAAGGTCGCGAGTCACACGCGTTAG
>JBDTPE010000541.1:0-2551 GCA_039932875.1 Betaproteobacteria bacterium
TCACAGACCATCTCGTCGATGGAAAGCACATCACGTACCGGTGCAATTTCATCGACGGCCTTGACCAGCTTATGGTGAAAGCCAATATAGAGCTCATGCCGGGCGACAACCAGCTCGATGTGCGGGATTAACTTCTTCGCTTCACCGACATTGGTCAACGTCTTGACGCCAAACGCCTTTGCTTCGTAGCTGGCTGCAATCAGGCAGGTGGTATCGGCCAGCATCGGCACCACGCCGACCGGCTTGCCGCGCAGCTCGGGGCGATCCTGCTGTTCGCAGGATGCGAAGTAGGAGTTGAAATCGACAAGTAGCGAGTTAAGCGACACGTCGCCTCAGATCGGCTCGCCGTTTGCGTCCGTCTTGGCCGACGCCAGCGTGCGCTGCCAGAATTGCTTGCCATTGGCATCGAAACATGCGGCGACAATTTTGCGTTTGTCGCCCGCGCCGGCAAATTCCAGCGTGCCGAAATTGCGTTGCTCCACGCCGAGTCCTTCGACGAAGCGCGGATTGGCACGGTCCTTCTTGCTCAGTTTCGAGAGGCGCGAAGTGAACGGGGAGCAGGAATATTCGTAGACCGCAGGCGCGCCCTCTTGCTTGAGCCGAAATACCTGCGTGTTGTGACGATCACCGGAAAGAAATACCAGGCCGGTGATTTTCTCTTTAGCCAGCCAGGCGAGAAACGGATCACGCTCAGCTTGGTAATTGTGCCAACCGGAATGATGGCCGTTCTCGTCTTCGCTCAATAGCTGGCTGCCGTTGCAGACCAGTTTAAAGGTCGCTTTGGAATTGGCCAGCGATTTTTGCAACCACGCAATTTGCTGGGGCCCGAACATCGCTTTGCTGCTGCTGGGCGCCGCCTTCTCATCGTCACGATAGTAACGGTCGTCGAGAAAAAAGAATTCCGCATCCTGGTGTTTGAATGATGTCCAGGTACCGGGCAGAGCTTTAGACCCCATTTCAGGATTCGGCCAATACTGCCTGAACAATCTCAGCGCGTCGGCCTTGAACTCAAACGACTTGAACGAATCGTTCGGCCCGTAGTCGTGATCGTCCCAGATCGCGTAGTGGTGGGTAGCGGCGAATAATTTCTGGAACATATCCATCGCGCGCACGTTGCGATAGCGCGCCTCCATACGCGCCACGCTGGAAAAATCTGCCTCGCTGAGGAATTTCCCTTTCGGCCGGAAGTAAAGGTTATCACCCAGCCACAACATGAAATGCGGCAGGGAATCCGCGTGGATGCGTCCGGCGATCGTATCGAAGATCTGAAATTCATCGCCGTAGGGATTGCCCGAGGGTGACATTGCTTCGGTGTAAGCACACGAACCCATATACACGCGGAAATCTGCCGGCGGCGCAGTCGGTGCAGGCGCAGTGCGGAAATGGTGCGTTTCGCCAGTGCGTCCGGCGCCAAGCGTGACGGTGTACCGGTAGCGCGTATTGGCCTTTAGTTTGGCGATTTCAACGGTGGCTGAATTGGCACGCGATGCGTCCAATTGGATCGTAGTCGTGAATTGAACTGCCTCCGAAGTAGCGTTGACCGGCTTGTAAATGATTGTGGCCTTGACACTGTCGTCAGCCTGAATCCACAGGCGCACCGATTCGTGGGTGAAATGCCCCGCCAGCGGCTCGCAGAGGAGTTTCGATGCCGATGCGCCAAGCACGGGCAGCGCGCCCAAAGCGGGTAGCACTGCGGTTGCGCGAAGCAAATCGCGGCGGGTCGTCATGTCATCAACTTGCAAGCATGAGATCAGTCATGCTCAAAAACGTTTTCACCAGTTGTTCGATGCCAGCCTGATCTTCGCCATCAAATCGCGCCAGCATGGGGCTGTCGATATCGAAAACGCCGATGACTTTACCTTCCACGATCAGCGGCACCACGATTTCCGAATTCGACGCCGAATCACAGGCGATATGGCCGGGAAAATCGTGCACGTTTGCTACCAGCTGGGTCTTGCTTTCAAAGGCGGCGGCACCGCAAACGCCGCGTGGCTGCGGCAACACGGGAATGCGGACGCACGCCGGTTTTCCCTGAAACGGACCGAGGACCAAATCGTTCCCTCGTAGCAAATAAAACCCTGACCAATTCAACTCAGGCAACATCATGAAAACCAACGCGGAAAGATTGGCAGCATTGGCGATGAAATCGCGCTCGCCGCTCAGCAATCCGGCAAGTTGCTTGTTGAGGTCAGAATAAAAAACTGGCTTATCGGTACTGGTGATTGCAGACGCTTGAAACATGGCGAATTTTCAGGGTGGCTGTAAATACGAACAGTATAGCAATCAGCGATGTCGTCTGTGCTGCCACCTAGACTGAGCGCGTTACAAACCGCCACATCGTAAGTACCTCGCCGGACTATAATCTTGCTCTCACCGATCTGAACCTAGAAACGGCAGTTGACCGCTCGCTTCTGTCAATTAGAGTTCGAAATGTTTGAAATTTGTGATGTCCAATCCGTTCACCTTGTGGGTGACACCGCTACGGGCGTGATTGCACGCTTTTGCGGCTCCCTGGCTGTTACGGCGCACCAATGGTGCGCCCTCCACCTCG
>JBDTPE010000542.1:0-2547 GCA_039932875.1 Betaproteobacteria bacterium
AATACGGCGAGCAGGAAGATGAGGCCTTTGGGATTGGTTTGGCCGACGAGGAAACCCTGCGTGAAAATACCCCTGATCGACGTGTCCTTGAACTGGGTGCGTGCAGCGATTTCTTCGAACGGCACGGGCGCTTCGCGAAATTTCTGAATGCCCAGCCATATCAGGTAAAGCGCGCCACACCACTTCATCACTTCAAACGCGGTGTTCGACGCCATGAGGATCGCGCCAAGTCCTAACGCGATGATGGTGGCGTTAACCATGATCGATACCTGCATGCCGATGCAATTCCACATGCCGCGTTTCCAGCCGTACTTCATCCCGGCGGACATAGAGGAAAGCGCGCCGGGGCCGGGTGAAAAGCAAAGCAGAATGGTGGCAAAAAAGAAGGTGAGCCAGGTCGCAAAGGTCATTGGGGGTTGTCGTTAAAAAGTTGAAATACTAGCACTGGTGCGGGTTTCAGGTAATTTGTACGCGGAGAGCCGCGCCAATGCTAGTGATTGTTCGTGCAATTGCGGGCGCGGTGATGCAGAGTTCGAGCTGACGGCGCACACTGGTGTCTACTGTTTTCTTGCTGGTGCCGCGCCCTCTACGTACTTCTGGTTTCCCTCCACCGCCCGCTTGGCGAGGCTATCGATAAAACCCGGCGCAATCAGTTTCACCCATTGCCCAAGCTTGCCTTTGAGCGTCATGATCACTTCGCGTTGTCGGGATTCAATCGCACGAACGATGATGTCGGTACATTCCTCTACCGTCATCACATCGTCCTTGTTCACCGGGTCGATCTTCGATGGTTTGCCGTCTGCGCCAGTCGCGTTTTCACGGATACCGGTGGCGACGAAACCGGGATAGACCATCGTTACCGTCACGCCGTCGTCGGCGAGCTCAATGCGAAGCGAATCGAAGAAGCCGCGCATCGCGTGCTTACTCGCTGCGTAGCCGGTACGCGTGGGCACGCCGACGAGACCAGTGAGGCTGGCAATACCGACCAGCCGCCCTTTCGAGGCTAGCAGATGCGGCAATGCATGATGCGTGCAATACACCGCGCCCATGTAGTTCACCTGCATGATGCGCTCCAGCATCGCTACGTCCTTGACGTCGGCGAACTTTGCCCACATCGTCATGCCGGCGTTATTGACGAGGGTATCGATGCGGCCAAATTCGGCGATTGCCGCGTCAATAATTCTCTTACAGTCGTCCGACTTGCCAACGTCGGCAGACACGGTGATGACCTTGCCGCCGAAGCCACGGGCTCTCTCCGCCACTCGATCAAGCTCCTCCTGACGCCGCGCAGTCAGCACCAGCCTTACGCCTTGCTCGGCGAGCTGATAGGCGAGCTCTTCGCCGATGCCAGTCGATGCGCCGGTGATGATGGTGACGTTGTCTTTCAGCGTACTCATTTGTTCCAGCGCTCCCGTTGTTCTTTTCGCACCATCAATTTTAGTCCCGACCAGTCGTCGTTCACGGCGCAGACTTTTACGTCGACCAATCCGGTCGGCAGTATCACCTCACGAATGCCGTCCTCGGTAAGATCCACAAACAATTTCGATGCCTTCTTCGGCCACGATATCCACAGGCTGCCATCGGCGCGCAATTTTTTCGATACACCCGGCAACGATTTTTTTAGCGCCGCGCTGTCTTTGCAAAACAACACAACCAATGCATTGCTCGCGGACAATTTGGACGTTAGCGATGCACCGATGGGTAGCGGTTGCACCCACTGCTCGAAACCCGCTGGCGCATTGATCAACACCATCACCCCACCTTCTTTGAGGCCGAGCTTTTTTGGGAGCGGCGTGCCGCTATAGCCAACAGCAGGTGTCGCCATTATTTCTCGGTCTCCACGTCGGGAATGTGATTAAAGGCGATGGCAATTTTGCCGTGATCGAGCGCACGATGCGCGCCACCAAAATACGCAGCATGCTTACCAAACCGCGTATTGAGCGAGTCGATGGTTGCATTTAGTTTCTTCTTATCGCCAGTCTGCTCAAGGTCATCGAAAAGGCGCGCCGATTGCGCCGCTTCCGACGACAATCCGCCTAACACCACCGCCACTTGCAGCGGCGTCAGCGATTTTTTGCGCGGGTAGGTGAGCCACAGTTTGTCAATGGCATGCAGCAAATCCAGCGTGTCCTGCGTCTCCAGAAATTTAGTATCGTTCTCCCACGACGGCCCGTTTAGGAATTTCACCTTGATCGAAACATGCGAGCTGTAGTGAATGACCTTGCGTAATCGCATCGCCGCTTTTTGCGTGAGGCGATTGAGCACCGCGTAAGCGTCTTCCTTGTTGCGCATCTCGGGTGCGAGCACATGCGAATGGCTGATCGAGCCCATGCCGTGGTCGACGTCGTGTACTTCCGCGCCGCGCAGCCGGGCGTGAAAACGCTCCCCGCCGACGCCGCCCCACACGCTACGTAATTGCTCGGGTGTCTGCCGATACAAATCAGCAATGGTGTGAATACCGTGGCGAATGAGCCGCTCTTCCATGTTCTTGCCAATGCCGCTCAACGCGCGTAGCGGTAAATGCTGGATTTTCCCAGGCACATCGTG
>JBDTPE010000543.1:0-2547 GCA_039932875.1 Betaproteobacteria bacterium
CTTACCGCTGGAGTTATCGCGCAGACCGATGATTTCGGTTTCTGTTCGCAACGTGTCACCGATGAACACAGGCTGTATAAATCGGCAATCGGCATAGCCAAGATTGGCAACGGCATTGTAGGAAATATCGGAAACGGTTTTGCCGAAGGCGATATGAAAAACCAGCAGATCATCCACCGGCATGGAGGGATACCCCAATGCTTGCGCGAATGGTTCGCAGCAATGCGCTGGGAGCTTCGAGCCGGTCAGCGCCAGATAGATCGCGACATCACCTTGGGTGATGGTGCGCGGAATGGCGTGGCGGAATTTTTGCCCTAGGTGGTAGTGCTCAAAAAAATAGCCGGCCAGCGGACGGGCGGAGTTTTCGTCCATTGGCTTCAGGCCACTTCCAGCTCTTTGGTCATCTCCACCAGAGCTAGCAGCCGTTTGGCCGCACTTACATGATGATGTTCAACCAGTCGCCCGTTGAGCATGATGGTGCCGCGACCTTCGTGACGCGCCTTTTCAAGCGCGAAAATCACTTCGTGCGCGTGACCGATTTCCGCCGACTTTGGCGTAAATGCATCGTTGCAATAGGCTAGCTGGTTCGGGTGCACCAGCGATTTTCCGTCAAAGCCCAGATCGCGCGTCAGCCTGCACGCCAACTCAAAGGAATGCATGTCTTTGATATCTACGCTGATACCGTCGATCACGCTGCGTTTGTAGGCGCGACCGACCAGCAATACATGCGATAGCGAATAATGTAGCGCCAACCGGTCAGGCGTTTTGTGTCCATGCAACTGGGTGAGCAAATCGCTGGTCGCCATGATCATGCAGGCGATACGGTCAGAGGCGGAGGCGATCTCTTCTGCACGCAGCACCGCTAGCGGGCTTTCGATCATTACCATGATCGGCAGGTGCGAGCCACCGGCCTTGTCGAGCGCCGAGAGTGCTTCGATGACATCGGACTTACTTTCAATATTCGGGAACAGTATCGCGTCAGCACCGATGTCGGCCACCGCCTTGATGTCGTCTACGCCCCAAGGCGAATCGAGGTCGTTGACGCGAACGACTTTCTCGCGGCGTCCAAAACCGCCTTGCAATATCGCTTCGACAATCTGGCTGCGCGAGCTTTCCTTGTTTTCTACCAATACCGAATCGCCCAAGTCAAAAATCAGCGAATCCACCATGAGTGTGCGGGCCTTGTGCAAATAGCGAGGCGCACAGCCTGGAACATAAAGCATCGAACGGCGGGGGCGTAGATAAGGAGTCATGTATTCGGGATTCTGTCTGATTGACAAAGTGTGACTTGGTCGCGTTTGCGCACTGCAACAATATTATTCCGCACCCTGTGAAATGTCAATAGACTTATATCTTATATAAGACATAAAATGCACGGACCCTCAAACTTGGCCGTGATAGCATCCATGCGAATTCAACCTCGTGCCGCAACCGGCACTGTCCCAATGTCGATCAATCTTGCTGGCCCCAGCTTTCGTCCGCTTTACGATCAGATCAAGATTCTGCTCACGCAGAGTTTGATTGCTGGTGAATGGAAACCCGGTGAATCGATTCCGTCCGAGATGGAGCTGGCGGCGCGTTTCCAGGTCAGTCAGGGAACGGTGCGAAAAGCCATCGATGCACTCGCCGCAGAGAATATCCTGATCAGGCGACAGGGCAAGGGAACCTTTGTCGCGACGCATACGGAGCCCAAGCATCAGTACCGATTTCTTCACATCATTCCGGACAAGGGTGAAATAGTCCATCCGACGACGGATTTCATCGATGTCAAGCGGGGCAAGGCTAACGCCGAGGTGGCAGTGGCGCTCGATCTGAAAACCGGCGCGCCAGTGACGGCAATTCGGCGCGTGCTGGTATTTGCGGGTACTCCCATCATATTTGATGAGATTGTCCTGTCATCAGCACTGTTCCCAAACCTTACGCTGGAAAAAGTTCGCGAGTCACGAGGCTCAATCTATAGTTTTCTGGAAACCGGCTACGGCCTGCGCATGATCAGAGCGGAAGAGCGACTGTACGCTCTGGCCGCTGACGAAGCGGCAGCGATGCACCTGGCGGTGAAATCCGGCACGCCACTTTTGTGTGTCGATCGCATAGCGTTTACATATGGCGACAAGCCGGTGGAGTGGCGGCGCGGACTTTGTTTGACACAGGGCTATTCGTATTACAACGAGCTCGCTTAGCAAGTGCTTTTGGCAGGTTGTTCGAAAGTTATTCAGTCACCGGTCGCCTTCGTGACAACCTCGACTACCCATTGATTCAAACTCTTGCCTGAACTCGCCGCCGCCACCGTAGCGGCAGCATGTACGTCCGGCGGTAATCTCAGCAGCAGTTTTCCGGATGCCGGTCTTTCCGGACTGCGCGCCTCTTTCTTGCACTCTTCGAGGTAGTGATCGACGGCAAACTCAAAGTCAGCATGCAGTTCATCTACACCCGCGCCATGAAACACGAGTTGTTCCGACATGCCCAGCACACGGCCGACAAAAATGCGGTCGGCAGCATCGTAGTCGATGCGCGCGCTATAGCCGCGATATTTGATGGAGTTACGCA
>JBDTPE010000544.1:0-2524 GCA_039932875.1 Betaproteobacteria bacterium
GCAGCACGGCGCTGGTTTGACGGCGACCGACGCTACCCTGCGCATTACGAACCTGGTGGCAATGATTTCCTGTCGGGCGGGCTGTGCGAAGCGATGCTGATGAGCGAAGTATACGGTCGCAAATTTGCCGAATGGTGGAGCAGGTTCGCACCAACGGCTAAATCACTGGCGATATGGATGACGCCCGTCATTGTCGGTTCGCGTAGCGACGGGCAACTGGTGCATCTGGATGGGTTGAACTTGTCGCGAGCGTGGTGTCTTCGTGGGCTTGCTTTGAAATTGCCGCAGCACGCCGCCATGTTTAATGCGGCGGCCTCGCGCCATGTCGCAGCGGCGCTTCCATACGTCAGTAGTGGCGATTTTGTCGCGACGCACTGGCTGGTGAGCTTCGCATTGCTGGCGCTGACAGAAAATTCGAAACCCTGAGGCCGCTGCTTACCGTGTTTTGGCGGCAGCCGTGACCAATTGAAAATCGCGCTCCTGCACCCTGGCGCGTCCGGCGCGCTTGGCTTCGTAGAGCCTACGGTCCGCGGTTGCCATCAAGCTTTCCAGTTCGACGCCGTCCTCGGGATAGACCGCCACACCGGCCGAAAATGTGATGCCGACGAGGTTCTGCGAGCCCACCACGAAATGTCGATTGGCGAATACCATCAGCAAGGCGCGCAACCTTTTTGCCGCCGCTTCCGGGCCACAGCCGCTCATTGCGATACAAAACTCTTCGCCGCCATAGCGACCCATCACATCCGCATTGCGGGTCGCGTGCATGGCGATTTCGCCGAAGCCGCGCAGCACCTGATCACCCATCGAATGCCCGTAGCGGTCATTGACGTCCTTGAAGTGATCGAGGTCGATAAAGGCGATGGCCATCGGCGTGGCGGTTTGCTGGCGCAGTTTAAGAAGGGCAGGCAAGACTTCGTCGAGGTAGCGGCGATTCGGTAGGCCAGTGAGCTTGTCGGTAGCAGCCGCTTCCTTGAGGTTGGCCGCTTCGGTGGCTGTGCGTTCGATTTCGTCGCGCAGTTGCCGTTGCTCACTTTGCAAATTGAGCCGCTCCTGCGAGGTGCGCCGCAACTCGGCCTGCACGCGATTCATTTCTGTGCGCAGTTGCATCGAGAAGTGGCGGACGTGGTTGAGCACATCGACGTTGTAGCGATACTCGTCGCTACTGCGTCGTTGCGTCACATAGGCATCGTGGTAGCGCGCCTTGCGTGCATAAACTGCAGCAAGCTCATCGTAAACGGCGTTTCGATCCGAGAAACGCCAGGCCGACACGCGGGGCAGCATTTCCACCACGCGGCCAAGCTCGTGCATGGCGACCTCATCGTCCCCTTTGCGGCTGGCGAGCAGCCCGGCGATATAGGCAGTTTTGGCCTGATCCAGCAGCGAAACACCCGGACCGCTGTTGAGTTCCTGCGCCGCTTTCAAATGCTTTTCGGCCTCGTCGAGGTCGCCAAGTTGTACGTTCAGCTCTGCCGCCGTGTAATGGGCAAATGGCTGCCCACCGATTAGCGGCGCCGGTTCGTCGAGCACCAACTGCACCAGACGCTTGGCCTCGGCGAATCGATGCAGCCGCCGCAACGCAATAGCGCGGTTGATGCGAACTGTTTTAAGCAGGGTAGGGCTGTCAATTTTTTCGCACAGGCGTTCGGCCGTGCCAAACAGCATTGCCGATTCCTCAACATCTCGGGCAGCCATCAACGCGACGCCCAGCGGCAGGCACATCACCACTTCTTGCGCGGTTAGCCCGAGTTGCTGCGCGTGCTGAACGCCAGCGTAGCCGAAACGCAAGCCCTCGGCCAGATTTCCGCAATAGACGTGGCTGGTGGAAAGTCCGATGAATGCGTAGAAGTTATCTTCGTCAAGTGCATCCAGATCGAACGAACCAAGCAAGTCCTCATAGCGCGCGAGTGCTTCCACCCAGTTACCGCGCTTGGAGGCCATCACCGCTGGCGCCAATGCGCAGAGGCGCTGCCCCCTGGCATCATCCAGCGCCTGCATCTTCGAAGTTGCTTCGGCGAAACTAAGTTCCAGCGCAACCAGATCTGCGCCGATCAAGCGATAGCCGGTCAGCGCGAGTGTTAGTTGAGCCCAGGCTGCTGCGAATGCATCGCCAGTGCCATTGGCTGTTTCCAGCGCCGCGCGCGCCATCTCAAGCGCCTGCTCCGGGCGTGTAAGGTGGCGCGCCATCGCGCGCTGCCACGATGGCGCTTCAGTATCGATCTCGGCTGTGGGATTGCTCAGAGTCAGAATGTCGGAAGGAAGTGAAATGCGCTAATTTTGAATGTGTTTTGAAGACAATAGACATTACTTGAAGGCTTGCAACGATTGTTCACAAATTTCCAGTTCGCTCGTGCTGACAGCAAACAAGGCAATGGATTCGCGCAATTTCGACAAGAAGTTCGTACGCCATTTGGCGCGGGTTTCAGGTTTAATTGTTATGGAGAGGCTCGTCGCATAAAGAGAGTGCGTTGATTTGAAAATCCAAATGCGGACCAGATATTTCTCACAAATCCGTAGTCTTGGGCGC
>JBDTPE010000545.1:0-2517 GCA_039932875.1 Betaproteobacteria bacterium
GACCGGTGAACTCATCATCGACGCCGACAAGTCCCGCGGGTTTTCCACCAAGCAAGAGATCAAGATTCGCCTGGTCGTCAAATCACTAAACGGCATCACGATCAAAGGTTCCGGCGATGTCGTGGGCGACGAATTGAAAACCGACAAACTTGACATCGCGATCAACGGTTCGGGCGACGTGAAATTCAAATCCATTCGGGCTGACGAATTCAAGGTCACCATCAAAGGTTCGGGAGACGTCGCCATCAATACGCTGGAGAGCAAACAGGTTGAAGCCGCCATTCGCGGTTCCGGCGATATCAAGCTGCCGTCGTTGCAAGCGGGGACCGCCAATATTTCAATTCACGGCTCCGGCGATGTGTTTGCCGCAGGTGTCGCGGACAAGGTCGATGTCGAAATCATGGGAAGTGGCGATGTACGCACTCGTAAGCTCATCGCACGTGAAGCCACGGTAAGGGTCATGGCTTCCGGCGACGCTGAAGTACACGCCAAAGAAAAGCTGACTGCCACCGTTTCGGGCTCTGGTGAAGTTCGCTATGCGGGCGCTCCTGCAAATGTGAGCAGGACGGTTAGGGGTTCAGGGACAATCGAGTCCCTGTAAGCGGCGCGGCCTCGGGTTACGCGGCCAGCGCCTGGCTGGCTCTTGACGCGGCAATAACTGGCGCATTGGGATAGAGCGCGAGGTCATAGATCGATTCCAGCGCGTAGAGCAGATCAACCGCCCAATCATCGTCGTCAGCTCGCGGATCATCCAGCAGAGCCGTGAGTGCTTGTAGCTTGATCGCCAGGGCTTCTTTATGGGTCGTCATGTTGCTGCCCTTCCTCTATGCATGGTTCACTGTACGCATTTGGTTTTCCCGATGCCGCAGCCGATAAAACGTCAACAAATTATCGGACAGTGTTCGCCGCGACCGCAAGGCGATATGGTCGAGTTTGCGAAAGTTGACAATTCCCAAGACGCTCAAAAGTGTCGAGCGGATCGTGGTTTCCAGATGCGCGTGTAGATCGCAATACAGATGCGTATGATTGGCACCATGGGAAGTAACAAATGAAAACATGGAGCATGTTGGGCTGGATCTTGGTCCTTGCCGCTTCCAGCCTGCAGGCGCAGACGCTGCGCTGGTCCAATCAGGGCAATTACCTGTCCGCCGACCCCCACGCGCAGAACACCATCATCACCACCGCAATCAACGGCCATATCTACGACCGGCTGGTGCTGCGCGGCAAGAAGCTCGAATTCGTGCCCGGGCTGGCAGTGAGCTGGAAGCAAACCAGTCCGACGGTGTGGGTGTTCAATTTGCGCAAGGGCGTGAAGTGGCACGATAAGACTGGCTTCACGGCCGACGACGTCGTGTTTTCGATCAAACGTGCGCAAGGCGTCACCTCGGGTTATCGCGTCTTTGCCAGCGCCGTCGGCATTCCCCGCAAGCTGGACGATTACAACGTCGAATTCACCACGCCGGCACCCAACCCGGTGATGCTGGATTCACTTGGACAACTGTTCATCATGAGTAAAGCCTGGTCCGAGAAATTCAAAGTGCTGCAGGCGCAGGACTTTGTGCGCAAAGAAGAAACCCACGCTGCGCGCAACGCGATGGGCACCGGGCCGTTCATTTTGGTTTCGCACGAACCGGATGTGAAAACCGTGATGCGGAAAAACCCGAATTGGTGGGGCATCAAGGAGGGCCTGTTCGACGGCAATGTGAAAGAGATTGTCTATACGCCGCTAGCGTCGGATGCCACGCGCCTCGCGGCGTTGGCCTCAGGTGGCCTGGACTTCGTGCTCGATCCGCCGCCGCAGGACGTAGAGCGCCTGCGCCGCGATAAAAGCATCCACGTCATCGAAGGGCCGGAGAACACTGTGTTTTTCCTCGGCATGGATCAGCACCGCGACGAGTTACTCAATTCCAGTGTGAAAGGCAGGAATCCGTTCAAGGATATGCGCGTGCGGCGTGCGCTCTATCAGGCGATCGACATGAATGCCATCAGCCGCGCGGTACTGCGCGGATTCGCACAGCCAACCGCAATTGTGATGTCGAATCCGGAAAGTATCGGCATCCCGAAAGAAGGCGATAAACGTCTGCCGTATGACATCGGCACTGCAAAAAAATTGCTCGCTGACGCTGGCTATCCCAATGGATTTACCGTATCCATGGATTGTGATTCCCGCATCGAGAAAACCTGTACCGCGCTGGTCGCCATGCTCGCCAAGGTTGGCGTCACGATCAATCTGGTGATGGGATCACCTGCGGTCTATTACGCCAAGATTCGCAAGCTCGACACCAGTCTTTACATCATGGGCTGGGTGTCGTCCGTGGACCCGATCATCATGCTGCAGTCGCTGGTGCATGGGCGCGACGATGCCAATGGTGACTGGAACGTCGGCAATTTTCGTGACGCGAAGCTCGACAATTTGATCGATCGGGCCAAAGTCGAGCTCGACCCCGAAAAACGCCGCGCCGACATCATCGACGCTGTGGGAATGGTGCACGAAAACGTCTATCTGGTGCCGCTATA
>JBDTPE010000546.1:0-2513 GCA_039932875.1 Betaproteobacteria bacterium
GGGAAAGGATTTTCCACAGGATGTCCGAGTATTTCCGAGACTGCCTTGAGCACACCTGCCTGATACGCCGCCCGTGCACCACCGCCTTGCAGCACCAGAGCTATGCCTGGGTGTCGCGCATTTCTGGTTGATTGTTCTGCAACGGCCACCTGACTGCCCCCTTCCAATACTTGTCCGCCGTTCTGTTTCTCCACGGCAAGAGTACGTTAAGCACTTGTCAGCTGGTGTTCGGTGCGACGCAGCCGGAAGGATACAGGATGTCGACTATTGCTGAGGTAGCGTACGCGTCTTGCCGAGCAGATTGTAAACATGCATCTGCCCTTTGCCCTTGACATGAATTTGATGCCTTTCGTCAAACGAGTAGCGGTTGTGCAGTCGCCGAAAGGTCACTGCGTCAACCTGGGTGAATCCTGGTTGCGCTTCCGAGGACATGCGCGCAGCGATGTTGACCGTATCGCCCCACAAGTCATAGCTGAACTTGCGCCTGCCGATCACGCCGGCCACCACGGCACCAGTGGCCAAACCGATTCTAAGATTCATTTTCTCGCCATTCGGCGCGGTATAGCGTGAGACAAAGGCGTGCATTTCCAACGCCATTTCAGCCATCGCATCGACATACTGTGAGCTGGGGACACGTAAGCCGCCTGCCGCCATATAGGCGTCACCGATGGTCTTTATTTTTTCAATGCCATGTCGTTCCGCAAGAACATCAAATTCGGAAAAAATATCGTTCAGCAAATGCACGGTCTCGTTCGGAGACATTTCCTCCGCCATATGTGTGAAATTGACGATGTCGGCGAACATCACGGTCACATCAGCATGGCCATCGGCAATATTGGTCTCCTGGCGCTTCAACCGAATCGCGATCGGCTCCGGCAGGATATTAAGTAACAGCCTGTCAGAAAGTTCCTTTTCGAGCGACACTGCCTGGCTCTGTGCTTCCACCGCTCGCTGCAGCTTGCCTTTCTCTCGCGAAAAATACCACAGCAGTACATAAACCATGCCGGAGATTGAGACGAAATTCATTGCAAAAAACACCGCGACCGTGCGCATTTCCAGCTGCTTGGTATCCCACTGCAAGACATAGTCAAACATGCCGGACATCGCCGTCATAAAGATATAGGCAACAAACCATGGCACCGACTCGCGTGTCCCCAGAATGACGATTGCGCTGACCGGTGCTAGCAATGCCCACAGCGAGACACCGCTCGAATTGACAAAGTTGCCCATCGACCACTGAAGGACAAACGGGGTAAACAGGAACAACGACAACTGCATCAGACAAAACACCGGCAACTTGCGCGTCTTCAAGAAAAAAACAATCGTGCACAGCGACGACAGCAAAAAGATCATCGGAATAAGCGTCGAGAAACGCTGGCCAAAACTCCAGTAGATCGCCAGCCACAACATGGACGCGACCATCATGAGGGCCGTCGAGAACACGAGCATGTCACCAGCCAAGCGCTCTTCCGCGCTCAACCCGCGTTCAAGTGCAGAATCGAAATCAAAAAACTTCTTTGCTGTCATACCAGTCGGTGGCTTTGTAGGTTTTATTCGGCGATGGCCGGAATTGAAGAAATACCCACTCCTGAATGGCAAATCGTGCGAAAAATTTGCCCGCTGAATTATGACACAACGTTTTTTGGTGCAAATTCGTTCGATCTGGCGCTGTATCTATGTAGCCAGCGGGGCGTCGGAGCGGATGCGTTAAAATTGCGATTGCCCGCACAATTTCTGGAGAAAAATATGTCGATGTCCGACCGCGATGGCCTGATCTGGTACGACGGCAAGCTCGTGCAGTGGCGCGATGCTACGACCCACGTGCTGACACACTCACTCCACTATGGTCTTGCGGTATTCGAAGGCGTGCGTGCCTACAAAACGGAGGCCGCGAATCTGGGTACCGCGATTTTCAGATTGAAAGAGCACACCACACGCTTGTTCAATTCGGCCAAGATCTATCAAATGCCGATGCCCTACAGCCCTGAAGAAATCATGGAGGCGCAACGTGAAGTGGTGCGTGCAAACAACCTGGAAAGCTGCTACCTGCGTCCGCTCGCCTTTTACGGTTCTGAAAAAATGGGCGTCTCACCCAAGGGCGCCAAGGTGCACATCACTATCGCCGCCTGGCCCTGGGGCGCCTACCTGGGCGAAGACGGCTTGAAGAAAGGCATTCGCGTAAAGACCTCATCGTTCGCGCGACACCATGTCAATGTGACGATGGCGCGCGCCAAGGTCTCGTCAACCTATGCCAACTCCATCCTTGCCAATAACGAAGCCACCGACCACGGCTACGATGAAGCACTGCTGCTCGACACCGAGGGCTATGTTGCCGAAGGTGCCGGGGAGAATCTGTTCATCATCCGCGACGGCAAAATCAGCACCCCGGAACTCACATCAGCACTCGACGGTATTACCTGGCGCTCGATTCAAATCGTTTGTGCGGATTTGGGGATTCCGGTCGAGCCGCGCAAGATCACCCGCGACGACGTTTACATCGCCGACGAAGCATT
>JBDTPE010000547.1:0-2502 GCA_039932875.1 Betaproteobacteria bacterium
GATTTCCGGAATGCCGCCAACGTTTGTGGCTACTACGGGTGTACCACAGGCCATCGCCTCAAGCGTCACGTTTGGCCAACCTTCCCGGCTAGATGCAAGTACGAAAATGTCGGCCGCGCTGTAAAAGGGTGGCAATTCACGGTGTGCTACGGAGCCAAGTAGGCGCACCCTGCCGGAGAGTTTTCGCTTTGAAACAAGAGTTTCAAGCCTTGCACGCTCGGGCCCTTCACCAATAATTAACAAATCCGTATCTGGAAGTAACCGCATTGCTTCTATAACTAGATGATGGCCTTTCAATTGAACGAGGTTACCCACACAAAGCAATGTGGTGCGCACCAGTTGCAGGTGAGCGCGCATTTGATCACGTCGCGTCGGTTTAAAAAGCTCGATATCAATTCCATTTCGGAGGACTGTAACTTTTTCTTCTGTCGCTCCCAGTTCAATTGCTCGGCACTTGAGCGCACTAGTAACTGTGATAATCCAGTCAGCGTGCCGGATCGCCCATCGAATGAGGTACCCGATGAACGGCATTTTCGCTTGGTGGTTCAAATCCGAACCTCTAGCCGTCACCACGACTGGTTTTGCGAAACGGTTACCAAGCATCACAGCGGTCACCCCGTCAGGGAAAAAAAAATGCGCATCAATAATATCGAACTCGTAACCTTCACGCATTAGCTGCCTGACATGTCGCGCCACGCTCAAATAGAGCAACAGCGGCGCAATCGGGAATCCTAGCTTCGGAATCCACAGAAATCGCGGGTGGTCAACTTGGTAGCCATGTTGCTCTAATGTTGTTGGTATTGACGCGTCCGCCTTTCGAGCGATGCGCCAAGCCACTGGCGCCACAACCCGAAATTGCAGTTCTCCTGACAATGCCAGTAAACGCAAACGATTTGCGACGAATACGCCGTAATTGGGTTGTCTCTCATTGGGGAACACCCTGCTGATGGTAAGGACCTTCAACAATTTCTCGCTTTGAATTTCATCTTCCATGCAGCGCTCGCCGATAAAGGCGCTGGTAATTGTCAATCATCGTTTCTAGCGAAAATTGTGAAATGGTTCGTTCGCGCCCACTTTCCGCCAATCTACTTCGCAACTCCGGACTCTCACAAAGCATCGCAATGCAATTCGCCAGTCCCGTCGCATCATTGGATTCAAATAACAGTCCATCCCTATTTTGGCGAATGATTTCTGGATTTCCTCCCACGCTACTTGCCACGCAGGGAATCCTTGCAGCCAGGGCTTCAATTAGTGTATTGGACATCCCTTCATTGATCGATGGCAATACAAATATATCCATGCCGCCGATCAATTTATGAACGTCATTCTGGTGTCCGAGGAATACGATATGCTTTGCCAAGCCTTGTCCCTTCGCCTGCGCTTCCAGATTTGCGCGCTCCGGTCCATCACCGATCAGAACAAGCATTAGATCAAATCGGTTTCGTAGCAGGTGCATGGCTTCAATCAGCAGCTTGTAGTTCTTGATTGATACGAGACGGCCAACGCTTCCAACTACCAGTCTGTTTCCCGCGCCAATTTGCTGCCTTATAGTCGAACACTCGTACGATTGAAACTTCTTCAGATCGACGCCATTGTAGATGACGTCTATTTTTTCCGGCGCAATTCCGACATGTTTGATGAGCGAATCGCGCAGATTGCCTGTCAGCGCAAATATGCAATCAGTATGCTTACTAAAAATACCTTGCACTCTATGTCGCAGATTCGAATCAGGAAAATTTCGGCCGTGCTCGCTATGTACAATTGCCGTTACGCCAGCAAGCTTTGCGGCTACAAACCCATAGAAAAAGGACTCAGGATTTCGTGTATGTACGATGTCTGGACGCAAAGTTCGCATACGTGCGGCCAGTCTAAGGGGCAATAAGAAATTATTGCCTTTGGTATGTCCCATTTCGAACACTATCGTGTCGCCTTGGATGCGCTGTGCAAAAACACCTTTGTGTTGCAAGCAGCAGACCGATGAATGAAACTCTTGCTTATCAAGGCCATTCACGACGTTTACAACGCCGTTTTCCAATCCACCAGGATCGAGGTTGAGCAAAACGTGCAATACATGAATACGCTTTCCATTGACTTCCGTCCCGGCCATGTCCACTCTCACGCACAAAGTTTCGCCGCAAGTGGTTCAATCTCTGACCCATTCCCAAATCGCTCCACCACTTCGAGAGTACCATTGGCGCTCTTGACAAACACCGTACCATCATTCTGTGAGCGGTCCTCACGGCTTCGCACCACGACAAGAAAAGAACCCACCTGAAGGCACAAAGACAGTTGTTCCAATATCGCCTTGAGTTGCACTTCGCTAAAATAGGCAAAATTTAGTATGTTTGCTGCGCGGACCATGTCGAATTTTCGGGCTAGTGCGCCTAGTTCAAAGAGATTGGCCTCATAAATTTTTAGCCGACCTGATACTTCAAGGTCACGAGAAACCAATGTCACTTGACGCTTGGAACATCCTGCTTTCTCACGCCACAACACGCTCAT